>NZ_JAAGNB010000533.1:0-12333 GCF_010550475.1 Amycolatopsis sp. SID8362 | reverse complement strand
GGCCGGCCGGGCCCCTGCCCGGGGGCCGATCGCCGACCTCGCCCGCCACGACGCCGAGAACGGCACCGGCTACCTCGGCACCCTGCGCGCGTGGCTGGAGACCCAGGGCGACCTCGCGCAGGCCGCCGAGCGGCTCGGCGTGCACCCGAACACGATCCGCTACCGGCTGCGGAAGATGGCCGAGGTGACGACCCTGCAGCTCGACGTGCCCGCGAAGCGGCTCGCCATGATCATCGAGCTGGCCGTCGCCGAGCCACCGGTTTGACCGGAAGCGACAAACGCGCCGACCGGGATTGTCCGGTTCGGACAACCACCCCGGCCCCGATCCGGGTCATCCTGGCCGCATCAGCACCACTCGCGCCACGGAGGACCTCATGCCCGAACCCGACCGGCTGGACGGCGGCCCGCGCTCGGTGATCGTCATCGGCGCCGGCGTGGTCGGCCTGTCGACCGCGTGGTTCCTGCAGGAACGCGGGGTCCGGGTGACCGTGGTCGACCGCGCGGGCGTCGCCGCGGGAGCGTCCTGGGGCAACGCCGGTTGGCTCTCGCCCGGGCTCGCCATCCCGCTCAACGAGCCGAGCGTGCTGCGCTACGGCCTGCGGACGCTGTTCGACCGGCAGGCGCCGCTGCACGTCCCCGCGACCCCGGACCCCGGGCTGTGGGCGTTCCTGGCCCGGTTCGCCGCGCACTGCACCGGCGCGTCCTGGACCCGCGCGGTCCGGGCCAACCTGCCGCTGAACGACGAATGCCTCGAAGCGTTCGACGTCCTCACCGCGAACGGTGTCGACGCCCCCACCATCGACGCGCCCATCACGGCGGTGTTCGAGTCCGCCCAGCAGGCGGCCGGGCTGCTCGCGGAACTGCGGCGCATGGGCGAAGCCGGGCAGCAAATCGCCTACACCGGCCTGACCGCCACCGACCTCGCGAAGCGGTTCCCGCAGCTGAACGTCCCGGGCGGCGCCGGCGTCCGGCTCGACGGCCAGCGGTACGTCGACCCCGGCCGGTTCGCCGAATCGCTGGCGCGCGCGGTGGTCAGCCGGGGCGGCACCATCCGGCACCGCTTCGCCGTCACCTCCGTGCGCCCACACCCGCACGCCGTCGCCGTGCGGTCGGCCGCCGGGCAGACGCTGTCCGCGCACGCCGTCGTCCTGGCGACGGGGGCGTGGCTGGGCGAGCTCGGCAAGCGGTTCGGGGTCACCGTCGGGGTGCGGGCCGGGCGCGGCTACTCGTTCACCGTCCCGACGGACGATCCCGTGCCGGGCCCGATCTACCTGCCCGGCATCCGGGTGGCGTGCACGCCGTACCGCGGCGGCCTCCGGGTCGCCGGGACCATGGAGTTCCGGAAACCGGACGCGCCGCTCGACGACGCGCGGGTCGAGGCGATCATCGCCTCGGCACGGCCGTTGCTCACCGGCATCCGGTGGGACGAGCGCACCGACGTCTGGGTCGGCTCCCGCCCGGTCAGCACCGACGGCCGCCCGGTGATCGGCGCGGCCGGCGCGCGCGGGTTGTTCGTCGCGGGCGGGCACGGGATGTGGGGGCTGACCCACGGCCCCGTCACCGGGCGCCTGCTCGCCGAGCGGATCACCACCGGCAAGCAGCCCGAAGCCCTCCGCCCGTTCGACCCGCTGCGCTGAACGCCGTGCCCGCGAACGGGGAAGCCGCGCTGACTCCGGGCGAGCGGAGCGAACTGATCCGGCTCCGCGCCGAGAACGCGTTGCTGCGCACCGAGAAGGACATCCTCCTGAAGGCGGCCACCGGCTTCGCCATCGACGCGGGTGCCCTCTCACCGGGTGCGCTCGGCAAGCCAGAGCCCCGCTGACCGACGCGGGCTCTCCGAAGTCCGTGGGGGCTGGGACCCTCCCCCTCCCGTCCAGCCCCCACGGACGCCCACTTCCCGGAAGGAGAACCACCATGACCACCTCGGCTCGTCCGTGGCTGACGCCGCACACCCACCGCAGCCTGGTCCGGGAGCGCGCCGGCCTGCTGCGCGCGGAAAGCGTTTCCGGCGGCGACGATCCCGACGGCATCGTGCGGAAACGCCACCGCCAGAACCGGATCCGCCAGATCGACGACATCCTGCGCGACGCCGTCGTCGGTGAAGATCCGCCCGACGACGGCATCGCCGAACCGGGCATGGTGCTCACCGTCCAGTACGACGACAGCGCCACCGCCGAGACCTTCCTGCTCGGCTCGCGCGACGAAACGGGACAGGACGACCTCGACGTCTATTCGCCGGACTCGCCGCTGGGACGCGCGTTGGCCGGCGCGAAACGAGGTGAGCAACGGACTTACCGCGTCCCCAACGGTGCCACGGTTCGGGTCACCCTGATCGACGCGGAGCCCTACGGGCGGTTCCGGCGGCTTGCCCGGTAGGCGATCACCCCACATATATCGTGTTACGATACATATGGGGTTGCCGAGGAGCGAGGTGAGCCGATGCGGCGCGGACGTTCGATCGTCGTCGGGGTGGACGGAACCGAGTCCGCCCGCGACGCACTCGACTGGGCGGCCGCGGAAGCGGCGGCCCGCCGGCTCCCGTTGCGTGTCGTGCACGCCTATGCGGCAGCGCCGTCCTGGGCCGTCATGGGTGAATTGCCGTGCCCGTACGAAAACTTCGGTGTTCCCGACGTCGCGAGGTCGGTGACCGAGCAGGCGGTGCGGCGCGCGCGGGAGGTGGCTGCCGAGCTGGAGATCAGCACCCGGCTGGTGATCGGGGCCGGGGCGCCGGCCCTGCTCGCCCAGTGCGACGACGCCGAGCTGCTCGTCCTGGGCAGCCGCGGACTGGGCGGCGTGCGGGGAATGCTCGGCGGATCCGTCAGCTCCCGGGTCGCCCGGCACGCCGCGTGCCCCGTCGTCGTGGTCCGCCCGATGCGGCCCACGAAACCCGGGCGCTCAGCCGCGCGCGTCGTGGTCGGTGTCGACGGTTCGTCCCGCTCCACGCACGCCGTCGAATTCGCCGTGCGCGCCGCGGCGCAGCGCGGGGTGGGCGTCACCGCCGTCCACGCCTGGGCCCCGCGTGCCACGGCCGATCTCGCCGCGGTCACCGACGACTGGTCGCTCGCCGAAGCCGCCGAGTGGCGGACGTTGCAGCGCGTCTTCGCGCCGTGGCGGTCACGCCTGGCCACCGCGCGGATCGAACTCCGGCTCGTCCAGGGCCGTGCCCAGGACGCGCTGGTGGCCGAGTCCGCCGGCGCCGCGCTCGTCGTGGTCGGGACCCGGGGCCGGGGGAGTGTGCGGGCGGCGCTGGCCGGGTCGGTGAGCCAGGCGGTCCTGCAGCACGCCGGCTGTCCGGTCGCGGTCGTCCGTCGGTGTGGACGTGGTCTGATGGAGCCATGACGACGAAGGACGAGCGCGTGCGCCTCACCAAGCAGGACTTCGAGGAGCTCGCGCGCTTCCGCTTCGGCATCCGGCGTTACCTGCGCTTCAGCGAGGAAACGGTGCGCCGCCACGGCTTGACCCCGCAGCACTACCAGCTGATGCTGGCGCTCAAGGGTTTCCCCGGTCGCGAGTGGGCGACGATGCGCGAGCTGGCCGAGCGGCTGCAGCTGCGGCACCACAGCGTCGTCGAACTGGTCAACCGGGCCCAGAAACAGGATCTGGTGGAGCGGGCGCCGGACCCCGCCGACGCCCGCGTCGTGCGGGTGCAGCTGACCGCGGGCGGGCAGCGGGCCCTCGCGCAGCTGAGCGCGCTGCACCGCGACGAGCTCCGGCGGCTGGGCACCGCGCTCACCCTGCCCAGCTGGGACGACAACGGCGACGGAGGTGGCGAATGACGGGACAGCCGCGCGTGCGGCGCGTGTACGACGAACCCGCGTCCGAGGACGGCGTCCGGGTCCTGGTGGACCGGCTGTGGCCCCGCGGGATCCGCAAGGACGCGCTGGACCTCGACGACTGGACCAAGGACGTCGCCCCTTCGGCCGAGCTGCGCGAGTGGTTCGGCCACGAGCCGGGGAAGTTCGCCGACTTCGCCGACCGGTACCGCGCTGAACTGGACGCGGACCCGGCCCGGGCAGCGCTCGAACGCCTCCGTGCGCTGGCGCGTGGGGGACCGCTGACGCTGCTCACGGCGACCAAGGACGTGGCGCACAGTCACGCCGCGGTCCTGGCCGGACTCCTCGGGGAGCACCGATGACCTTGCCCGACGCCGACCCGCCGGCCGGCGGTGACCCGGTGTGCTGGCTGAACCGCGCCTGCCCGGAGTGCGGCCAGTTCATCGAGGACGCCGAGGTCGATCCGGAGACGCATTGCCCGAGCCCTCAGTCTCGCGAGCCGGGTGTTTTACCGAATCAGTTCGGTTAAAATCAGGCATGCGTGAACTGCCGTTGACCGATGCCACCTCGCGCGCCGCGCTGGGCGAGAGCCGGGCCCGGGTGCTGGACCTGCTGCGCACGGCAGCGGAGCCGCTCGGCGTGCGGCAGGTCGCGGCGGCGGCGAACCTGCACGCGAACACCGCCCGCTTCCACCTGGACAACCTGGTCGACACCGGCTTGGCCGAGCGGCACGTCGAGGACCGCACCCAGCCCGGCCGGCCCCGGATGGTCTACCGCGCGACCGTGCGGGACGCCGGTCAGCGCAGCTACCAACTGCTCGCGACGATGCTGACCACCTTGGTCGCCGGTGAACTACCGCAGCCACGGCAGGCGGCCATCACCGCAGGGCGGGAATGGGGGCGCTACCTGGTCGAGCGGCCGACGCCGTTCGAGCGCGTCGACGCCGAGGAAGGGATCCGGCGCCTGTCGGCCGTGCTCGCCGACGCCGGCTTCGCGCCCGGTGCCGCCGAGGACGCCGGCCACCCGGTCATCCCGCTCCGGCACTGCCCGTTCCGGGAAATCGCGCAGCAGCAACGGGATGTGGTGTGCTCGCTGCACCTGGGCCTGATGCAGGGTGTCCTGGCCGAGGTGCGCGCGCCGGTCGACGCGCGGCGGCTCGACCCCTTCGTCGAGCCGTCCCTGTGCCTGGCTCACCTGACCGTGTCGAACTCTTGACTACGGCGGGAGGTGTTGCGCGACGCGAAGTAAGCGCCGGCCAGGACCACCGCGCTGCCGGTGAGCTGCAGTGCCGTGGGCCGCTCGCCGAGGACGAGCGCGCCCAGTGCCAGCGCGCCGATCGGCGTCAGCATGAGCAGGGCCGCGCCCACTTCGCTGGGGAGCCGCGGGGTCGCGAGCGCGACCAGCAGCCACCCGGCGACCTGGCCGCCGAAGGCGACCAGGACCAGCCAGCCGAACTGCGCCCAGCCGGGCGCCAGTGTCATGCCGTGCCAGAGGAACCCCGCGCCGAGCGACACCAGGGCCGCGCTCGCGACCACGTACTGGTAGGCCTGCACGGTGTGGCCCGCGCTCCCGCCGCGTCGCAGCAGGAACAGGAATCCCGAGTAGCAGACGGCCGCGAGGAGGGCGTGGATCGTGCCGGCGACCGGGTCGGTGCCGCCGACGCCCTGGTCGAGGAGGCCTCCGGTGAGCACGATCCCGGCGACCATGACGGGCAGGAGCACCAGGAAGCGCCTGCTGACCGGCTCCCGGTCCACGACGAAGGCGAGCAGCGGGACGAGCACCACCTGGGCGTTGACCAGCACGGTCGACAGGCCCGCCCCGACCTCGCCGATCGCCTGGGTCCACCACAGCGCGTCCCCGGCGAAGAGCGTGCCGGCGGCCAGCGCGAACAGCCGTTGCCGGTTCGTCGGCGGGCCTTCGCGGCGCCACTCGACGACCACGAAGGGCAGCAGCATCACCGCGGCCAGCGCGCACCGGTAGAACGTCGCCGTCCCCGGCGAGGCACCCGAGAGCCCGATCAGCACCGCCGACGTCGAGACCCCGAGCGCTCCGGCGGCCATCGCCCACGTCGGGCGAGCGTTGACAGCCATGGGCTCCGCTCAGTCCTTCGCGGGCGGGTGCACGACCGCGACCGGGCAGGGTGCGTGGTAGATCATCGCGTGGCTGACCGAGCCGAGCAGCAGCCTGCCGAGGGTGCCGCGGCCGTGGCTGCCGACGACCAGCAGCGCGGCGCCGTCGGCGGTGTCCAGCAGGGCGCGGGCGGGCCGGTCGATGCTGACGGTCCGGCGGACGACGACGTCGGGGTGCCGCTCGGCGTGTGCGGCCAGGGAGTCGGCGAGCAGCTCCTGCCCGCGCCGGCTGATGTCCTGCCAGTCCTCCGCCCAGCCGCCGACGGGTTCCGTGGCGTGCATCGGCAGGTCGGCCCAGGCGTGCACGGCCAGCAGTTCGCGCTGGTGCCGGTCGGCGAAGTCGTAGGCGAAGGCGACGGCCGCCGCGCTGAGCTCGGACCCGTCGACGCCGACCACGACCGGCCCGCTCGCGGAGTACGAGTCGGAAGACCGGACCACGACCACCGGCCGGTCGCACGAATGCAGCAGCTCGGCGGCCGTCGACCCGAGCACGACCCGCGGCAGCGCGCCCCGCCCGGACGCCCCGATCACCAGCAGTTCCGCCTCCCGGGCGGCGCGCGCCAGCGTCTCGCCGGTCCGGCCCGATTCGACGCTGGTTCGCACGGTCAGCTCCGGCCGGGACTTGCCGAGCTCGTCGGCGAGGTCGGAGAGCAGGGTTTCGGCGTGCGTGCGAGCGGTCAGTTCCTGTTCCGCCTCGTCCGTGCCGGGCACCGGCTGCGGGCTGGGCGGTGGCCAGTGGACGACCTGGACGACGGCCAGCGCGCCGCCGCGGCTGGCTGCTTCCTCGGCCGCCCACTCCACCGCCGCCGCGGCCTGGTCGGATCCGTCGTAGCCGGCCAGCACCCAGCGCTGTGCCGCGGACGCTCCGGACATGACAACCTCCGATCACGATCAGTCGGTGGCCGCCGGCCCGCGCCACCGGATACCACTCGGCTACCCGGCCGGGGCCGGCCCAACCGTGGCGGCTCAGCCCGGCACGGACCGGATCGGCGCCGCGGGGACGGAGATCCAGTCGTTGCGGGTGGCGTGCAGGGCCAGCTGGAACCGGTTGGCCGCGCCGGTGCGGGCCATCAGGTTCTCGAGGTAGCGGAACATCGTCCGCCTGCTCACCCCGAGGACCCGGGCGACCTGGTCGTCGGTGAGCCCGGCGGCGAGCAGGCCCAGCAGCCGTCGTTCGCTGGGCCGGATCGGGGAACCGGAGCCGTCGTCGGCGAGGCCGAGCGGCAGCGCGACCTGCCAGCACATGTCGAACAACCCGGCCAGGGCGTCGAACAAGCCGCACGGGCGGACCAGCAGCACCGTGCGGTCCACGCCGGACAGCACCGCGCAGTCGTCGTCGATGATCAGCAGCTTGACCGGCACCTCCGGGAGGATCCGGGCTTCTTCGCCGAGTTTCCCGCACGGCAGGATGTTTTCCGCGACGTACTCGGGCCGTTCCAGCGCGAGCCGCCCGTAGACGGCGCGGTACCGGACACCGCGGGCGAGGTTCTCCAGCTCGATCTCGTTGGCGTCCGCGTCGGCGTAGTACGGCGGCGAATCCAGCCCGCGGACCTCCGTCCGCGCGGCCCGCTCGAGCCGCCGGACGCGCTCGGCCGCGACGGTTCCGCTGACCACCTCGATCATCGATCCGCCGGGGTCCGCGTCCGACGACCGGCGGCACTGTTCGTAGAGGCGCGTCATCGCCAGCCGGGCCCTGGCGAGCTCGGTCTCGCGTTCCCGGCTCAGCACTTCCAGCACGGGTTCCGGACGAAGCGCCGAAATCGGCGAGCCGGGCCCGTCGACGGCGCCGGCGAGGCCCACCTCGGCCAGCGCGTCGAGCAGCCGGCGGACTTCGGCGGGCTCGCGGCCGGTGTCGGCGACGAGCCGCTCGACCGGAACGGGGCCCGACGAAAGTAGGCCGAGGTAGATTTCGGCTTCGTCCGGTTTGAGGCCGAGAGTCACCAGATGGCCAGTTGTTTCGGGGACCATTCGGGGGCACCTCCACGGGCGAGCCGACACCATTGCGCCACTGGCACCAGTGCGCCACCACCAGGGCTGAACGAACTGTAGACAACGGGACACCGGCATCCCATCGCCGTTCGTAGGAAATTCCCTGGAGGGATAGTGTCCCGTTCAGCTCGAAGAATCCTCGCCATGGCCGGCTTCGCGGCCTTGGCTCTGACCGCCCCGGCAGTGCCCGCCGTGGCCGCACCGTCCACAGCGCACCCGACGGCCCGCGTCTGCGCCCAGGACGCGCGGCCCGGCATGGTCACGTGTTTCGCCGAACGGCAGACCGACACCATGCGCGCCCAGCTCGCCCCGAACGCGCTGCCCAGCGGGTTCGGGCCCACGGACCTGCGTTCCGCCTACAACCTCACCGCGAGCGGCAGCGCGTCGGCCACCGTGGCCATTGTGGACTCGAACGACGACCCGAACGCGGAATCGGACCTCGCGGCCTACCGGTCCACCTACGGGCTGCCCGCCTGCACGACCGCGAACGGCTGTTTCAAGAAAGTGAACGAAAACGGCCAAACCAGCCCATTGCCGACCGCGGATTCAGGCTGGGCGGGAGAAATCTCCCTCGACGTCGACATGGTTTCGGCGATCTGCCCGAATTGCCACATCCTGCTCGTCGAGGCGAACCAGCCGAGCATGGCCGACCTCGGCACGGCGGTGAACACGGCCGTGTCCATGGGCGCGAAGTTCGTCTCCAACAGCTACGGCGGCGGTGAGGACGGCAGCGAGAACTCCTACGACACCAGCTACTTCCACCACCCCGGCGTCGCGATCACCGCGAGCACCGGCGACAACGGCTACGGCATCAGTTACCCGGCGTCGTCGCAGTACGTCACCGCCGTCGGCGGGACCTCCTTGAGCCGCAACAGCAGCACGCGCGGCTGGGGCGAGACGGCGTGGAGCGGCGCGGGCAGCGGCTGCTCGGGCTCGGTGGCCAAGCCGTCGTTCCAGAACGTGACCACGGGCTGCGCCAAGCGCGCGGTCGCCGACGTCTCGGCGGTCGCCGACCCGCAGACCGGTGTCGCGGTGTACCAGACCTACGGCGGCAGCGGCTGGGCCGTGTACGGCGGCACCAGCGCGTCGGCGCCGATCATCGCGTCGGTGTACGCGCTCGCCGGCACGCCCGGCACGTCCGACACCCCGGGCGCCTACCCGTACTCGCACACCGGGAACCTCTACGACGTCACCTCGGGAAGCAACGGCAGCTGCTCGACCGCGGTGCAGTGCAAGGCGGGCGCGGGCTGGGACGGCCCGACCGGGCTCGGCACCCCCAACGGCACGGCGGCCTTCACCGGCGGCGGCAGCGGCCCCGGCCCCGTCACGGCGAACAACCCCGGCAGCCAGAGCGGCGTCGTCGGCACCGCGGCGAGCCTGCAGCTGTCCGCGTCCGGCGGCAGCGGCGGCTACACCTGGACGGCGAGCGGCCTGCCCGCCGGGCTGTCGATCGGCTCGGGCGGCCTGATCTCGGGCACCCCGACGACCGCCGGCACGTACTCGGTCACCGCCACGGCCAAGGACTCGTCCGGAGCCACCGGCAGCACCACCTTCACCTGGACGATCTCGCCGTCCGGCGGCGGTGGCTGCTCCGGCCAGAAGCTGGGCAACCCCGGGTTCGAGAGCGGAACCAGCCCGTGGACCGCGTCCAGCGGCGTGATCTCGACGTCGTCCTCCGGTGAGGCCCCGCACGGCGGCACCTACCTCGCCTACCTCGACGGCTACGGCAGCACGCACACGGACACGGTTTCGCAGTCGGTGACCATCCCGGCGGGCTGCCACGCGACCCTGACCTACTACCTGCACGTCGACACCGCCGAAACGACCACGACGACGGCGTACGACAAGCTCACGGTCAAGGCCGGGTCCACGACCCTCGCGTCGTACTCGAACCTCAACCAGGCGACCGGCTACCAGCTGCGCACCGTCGACGTCTCGGCGTTCGCCGGGCAGACGGTGACGCTGACCTTCACCGGCACCGAGGACTCGTCCCTGCAGACGTCGTTCTGCGTCGACGACACCGCGCTGACGTTGAGCTGAGTGAAGCCAGTGGAAGGCCGTCCCGGGGTTCCCGGGGCGGCCTTCTCCTCGTTCCGGGCCCTCCGTCGCGGTGGACTCGACGGCGCGACCCGCTTCGGCCACCCGGCTCCCATCGCGGTCGAGGACCCGCAGCGGCCGGCGTCCTGTTCGGCTTGACGCCCCCGGACGAGGTGGCGGCGCCGCTGACCGGCTGGGGCCTCAGGTCCCGGCAAAGTCGCGCAGCACGGCCGATCCGGCGATCCGCGATGTCATGAAAGGGTCGTTCACCTCGTCAGACGACATGAATGACCCTTTCACGGCATCGCCGCGACGCCGGGCAGACCGCGGGCACGACTTTGACGGGACCCCGGGCTGGGACCTGATCGGCATCGCGCTGCGCGGGAACGGCGGGCCAGGGCCAGGGCCACTGCCCGGGGTGAGCAGCGCCGGTGACCCCGGGGCACTGGCCCGGGACCGACCAGGGTGTCTCCCTGGGGCGAAGGAGGCCTGGCCGGGACCACTCTGGTCGTCGAGCGGCGAACCCCGCCGCCGGACAACCGAGGAGTTCCGCACCCATGGACATGAAGCTCGAGGTCGTGGTCCTGCCCGTCGCCGACGCCGACCGGACCAAGCACTTCTACAAGGCGCTCGGCTGGCGCGAAGACGCCGACATCGTTTTCGGCGGTTCGCGGGTAGTCCAGCTGACCCCGCCGGGGTCGGCGGCGTCGGTGCACTTCGGCACCGGCATCACCGACGCGGCTCCCGGCTCGGTCCGCGGCACCTACCTGGTCGTCGAGGACATCGAGGCGGCGCGGGCCGAGCTCGCCGGGCACGGCGTGGCCGTCAGCGAGGTGTTCCACCGCGACGCGACCGGGGCCTTCGCCCCCGGCGTGCACCCCGACCGCGGCACCTACGGGTCGTTCGCGTCGTTCAGCGACCCGGACGGCAACACCTGGCTGGTCCAGGAGATCACCACCCGGTTCCCCGGCCGCGCCTGACCGCCGCGGCCACCGACCACCCCACACCACCGAGGAAGACCGGAATGTCCACGATCCACCTGCGTCAGCTGACCACCGCCACACCCGAACAGTTCCTCTCCGGGCTCACCGACTTCGGTCCGGAGCGCGCGAAGCTCTTCGGCCGCAGCGCGAACGAGTACCTGCGGGTGCACGAGCAGGGCCCGTCGCACGCCGACGTCACCGAAGGCTCGGGTGGCGTCTGGGAACGGCTGCGCTACGACTGGTCCGACCCGGCCCGCGTCGTGATGACGACCACCGACTCCAACACCTGGGGCGGCGCCTCGGGCCACACCTACACCTTTACCCGGCTGCCGGACGGGACGACCCGGGTCGACGCGGTCGTGGTGCGGGAAGGCAAGAACTTCAAGGGCCGGCTGCTCGGCGGCCTGCTCGGGCTGCTGGGCAAGCGCGTCCTCGGCGGCGAGCTGGCGAAGACGGCGAAGGCCATCGAAGCGCGGTACGCGACGACGGGTGACGGCGGCCCGCTGGGATAGTGTTCGGTCATCCGGCGCGGTCGTCGCCGGCCGGCCGTGGGAGGTTCGCATGCCGGGGCGTGGGCCCGCGCTGATCGGCAGGCACGGCGAACGCGCCACCCTCGACCGGCTCCTGGCCGACGCCCGGGCGGGGCGGGGTCAGGTGCTGGTCCTGCGCGGCGAGGCCGGGATCGGCAAGACCGCGCTCCTGGAGTACACCCAGGCGCAGGCCCCCGGCTTCCGGGTCGCGCGCGCGGTCGGCGTCGAATCGGAGCAGGTGATGGCCTACGCCGGGCTGCACCAGCTGTGCGCGCCGTACCTCGACCGGCTCGACCGCCTCCCGGAACCCCAGCGCGACGCGCTCGCCACGGCCTTCGGGCTCAGCTCCGGCGCCCGGCCGACGCGGTTCCTGGTCGGGCTGGCGGTGCTGACGCTGCTCGCCGACGTGGCCGAGGATCAGCCGCTGCTGTGCCTGGTCGACGACGTCCAGTGGCTCGACCGGATGTCCGAAGTGGTCCTCGCCTTCGTCGCGCGCCGGCTGCTCGCCGAGCGGATCGCCGTGGTCTTCGCGCTGCGCGAGTCCGGCCGCGAGCCCGATCCCGACCTGGCCGGGCTGCCGGAGCTCCCGATCGGCGGCCTGGGGGAGGCCGAGTCGGAAGCGCTGCTGGCCTCGGTGCTCAAGGGGCCGATGGACGACCGCGTCCGCGACCGGATCGTCGCCGAAACCCACGGCAACCCGCTGGCGCTGCTGGAGCTGCCCCGCGCGTGGACGGCCGCCGAGCTGGCCGACGGAGTCGGGCAGCCCGGGGCGCTGGCCGGGCGCATCGAACAGTCCTTCGTCCGGCAGCTGGAGCCGTTGCCCGCCGACACGCGGCGGCTCCTGCTCATCGCCGCCGCCGAGCCACTCGGGGACGCCACCCTGCTCTGGGCC
>NZ_JAAGNB010000490.1:0-19938 GCF_010550475.1 Amycolatopsis sp. SID8362 | reverse complement strand
GTGGCCATCATCCCGCGCCGACCGCGCGCGCCGCATCGACCACGCCGTGGCCGTAGTACGTCGTGCCGCCCGGGATGGCCCGGCAGACGGCGTCCGGGCACGGCAGCGGGGCCGCCGTCTCGTACAGGGCCCGCTTGACGCGCTCGGCGCTCCACCACGGGTGCTCGCTCGCGATCAGGGCGGCGACGCCGCTGGCGTGCGGCGCGGCCATCGACGTCCCGCTCGCCGACCGGTATTCGCCGTTCGGCCACGTCGACCAGACGCGCGCGCCGGGCGCGGCCACGCTGATCCGGGACGCGGAGTAGTTCGAGAAGCTCGCCTTGACCAGCTTTTCGTCGAGCGCGCCGGTGCCGACGACGCCGGGCAGCTCGTGCGGCAGCCGCGTGCAGGTCGGGTCGATCGCGCGGTCCACGGGGGTGCTGTCGGCCGGGCTTTCGCGGTCGATCGAGCGGGTGTCGAGGTCGATCCCGGCGTTGCCGGCCGACGCCACCACGAGGACGTTGCGGCGCTGGGCGTAGGCGACCGCCCGTCCGACGGCCAGCTTCGCCGCGGCCTGGTCCGGCTGGTCGTCGCAGTTGTAGCGCCACGGGATCGAGCGGTAGCTGTTGTTGGTCACCGCGAACCCGTGCTCGGCAGCCCAGACGAACCCGCAGACCATGCTCTCGGCCGTCTCGGTGTCGTCGAGTTCGGCCAGCTTGACGGCGGCGATCCGGACGCCGGGGGCGACCCCGACGACGCCGGTTCCGTTGCGGGCGGCGGCGATCGTGCCCGCGACGTGCGTGCCGTGGCCGTCGAGCGTCGGCCGCCACGCGCCGGGGCTCCGGTCGGCCCAGCCGGACAGGCAGGACACGGAATCCCCGCGGTCGAAGGCGCCGGTCAGGTCGGGGTGGGTGTCGTCGACGCCGACGTCGAGCACGCCGACGACGGTCCGCCTGCTGCCGTCGGTGACCTCGTGCGCTTCGGGGAGGTGCAGCGCCGGGACGTCCCACGCGGTGCCCTCGGGCGGCACCAGGCCGGAGTTCGGCGAGTTCGGGCCGGTGTAGCGGACGTCCTTGCGAGGCGCGAAGAACTCCTTCGGGATCTTCGCGGTGCGTGTCGCGCCGACGGCGTCGATGCCCGGCGTCGCGCGGACCTTCGCGGCGAAGTCGTCCTTCGCGGTGTACGCGACGACGACGCCGATCTGCGGGTAGCTCGCGACGACCGTGCCGCCGGCGTGCCTGACCACCTGCTCGGCCCACCCCGTGTGGTGCGTGACGACGACGTGCGGCATGACCAGCGGATCCGCCGCCGCCGGAGTGGCGACGAGGCCGAGCATCAGTGCCGTCACCAAGATCAGTCGCCGCACGCTGCCTCCTCCGAATCCACCCAAACCGAACTTAGCGATCAATTGCCGCGGCGGTACCCCTCTTCAGTCGTAGGCTGGCGGGATGACCGGCTTCACGGTGTTCGACACGGCGATCGGGGTGTGCGGGCTCGCCTGGCGCGACGACGTCGTGGTCGGCACGTCCCTGCCCGAAGGCAGCCAGGCGCGCACCCGCGCCTGGCTGCTCAAGCGGTTCCCGGACGCGGTCGAGGAGACACCGCCGGCCGCGGTCCGGGCGGCGGTGGACGGGATCGTGGCCCTGCTGGGCGGCGCGCGCCCGGACCTGACGTCGATCCCGCTGGACTTCTCGGCGGTGCCGGAGTTCAACCGCCGCGCGTACGAGGTCGCGCGGACGATCCCGCCGGGCAAGACGCTGACCTACGGCGACATCGCGCACCGGCTCGGGCAGCCCGGGTCGGCGCAGGCCGTCGGGCAGGCGATGGGGCACAACCCGTTCCCGATCATCGTGCCGTGCCACCGGGTCCTGGCCGCGGGCGGCAAGGACGGCGGCTTCTCGGCGCGTGGCGGCGTCGAGACGAAACGCCGGATGCTCGTGATCGAAGGCGCGCTGGCCGACGAACCCACCCTGTTCTGAAAGTGCTCAGGCAGGCTGCCACGGCTTGATGAACGGGGACTCCGGCCAGCCCTCGGCCGCCGCCATCAGGGGCATCGCCGTGCCGCCGTCGATGTGCTCGCGGATGATGTCGGCGTGGCCCGCGTGGCGGGCCGTCTCCTGGATCAGGTGCAGCAGCACCCAGCGGACCGACCAGGCGTCGACGTCCTTCGGGAACCACGGCACGTCCTTCGGCACCGGGACCCCCTGCCCGAGATCGGCGATCCCGCCGATGACCTCGGCCGTGCGGGCCGCGACCTCGTCGTAGCGGGCCAGCACGCCCGCCAGCGTCTCGTCCGGGAGCAGGGTGTGCGCCGACTGGTACTCGGCGATGCTCTCCGCGAACGGCTTCTGCGGCACCTGCAGGATCGTGTCCAGCCAGTTGTCCTCGGTGGCCGCGACGTGCTTGATCAGCCCGCCCACCGACAGCGAGCTCTTCGTCGACGCGGCCCGCGCCTGCTCGTCCGTCAACCCGTGTGCCGCCAACTTGAGCACGTACCGCTGCTGCTCCAGGAAGCTCAGCAACCCGTCACGCTCGTCGGCCACCGGACGCACGTTTCCCGCCATGTCGATCCTTCCGCAAAATTGACTCCTGCGGGGATCGTGCCACCCGGCACCGACATTCCGGGCCGGAACCGCGCTATCGGTGCGCGTGCCGGGGCGCGGGCTTGACGAAGGCGTACACGCCGCCGACGCCGTACAGCGCGGCCCGCACCACCAGCTGGACGCGCGTGAAGACACCTTCGTAGGCGTCCAGCTGCCGCGACAGCACCACGGCCAGCCAGGTCGCCATCACCACGACCAGCCCGGCGACCGCGACCGCGCGCCAGCCCGGTGGCCACCACAGGATCAGGCTGATCACGCCGGCCACCAGGACGACGCTGAGCAGCGACGAAAGCAGGTCGCCGCGTTCCGGGTACGCGGCCTGGACGAGCACGACCAGGCCGAACGCGCTGACCGAGACGGAGCTGAGCCGCGCCGTCCAGTGAACCGGGCCGAGGCGGTTCAGCGGCGGGCCGGCGAGCAGGAACGCGACCCCCGAGACGGCCAGCAGGATCCGGAAAACCGGTGGTCCGGCCGTCGGCAGCGCCTCCACCGGGTCGTGGACCGGCGAGACGCCCGTCGGGAGGAAGAACTCCAGCAGCCACCCCGAATACCCGAGGACGGCCACCCCCATCAGGAGGGCCGAGGCGATCCGAGCCGTGCGCACGAGGCACACAGTAAGCGAACGGCCGCGACCTGGCGGTGTGACGCTTGCCTGGCGGCTGACTCGTTACGCCTGCGGACGGACGAACGGGAAGAGGACCGTCTGGCGGATCGACGCGCCCGTGAGCATCATCAGCAGCCGGTCGACGCCCAGGCCGAGCCCGCCGGTCGGCGGCATGCCGTGCTCCAGGGCGAGCAGGAAGTCTTCGTCCAGCTCCATCGCCTCGACGTCGCCGCTGGCCGCGCGCAGGGACTGCGCTTCCAGCCGGCGGCGCTGTTCGACCGGGTCGGTCAGCTCCGTGTAGGCGGTGCCGACCTCGGAGCCGAACGCGATGAGGTCCCAGCGCTCGGCCAGCCGCGGGTCCTCGCGGTGCTGGCGGGTCAGCGGCGAGACGTCGGTCGGGTAGTCGGTGTAGAAGGTCGGCAGCACGGTCGCGCCCTCGACGAGGTGCTCGAACGCCTTGAGCACGAGGTCGCCGTGGCTCGGGTCCTCCCCCACCGGCACGCCGGCCGCGGCGCACAGCCGGCGCAGCTCGGCAACCGACGTACCCGAGTCGATCCGCTCGCCGAAGACCGCGGAGACTGCTTCGTGGACCGGAACCACCGGCCAGTCCCCGGAGATGTCGTACTCGACGAGTTTCCCGCTCTCGTCCGGCCGCCGCACGACCTGGGCGCCGTACGCCGCTTCGGCCGCGTGCTGCACCAGCTCGCGGGTCAGCGTCCGCATCGTGTCGTAGTCGGCGTACGCCTGGTACGCCTCGAGCATCGTGAACTCGGGGTTGTGGGTCGCGTCGACGCCCTCGTTGCGGAAGTTGCGGTTCAGCTCGAAGACCCGCTCGACCCCGGCGACGCACAGCCGCTTGAGGTACAGCTCGGGCGCGATCCGCAGGTACATCCGCATGTCGTAGGCGTTGATGTGGGTGACGAACGGGCGCGCGTTGGCGCCGCCGTGCACCGTCTGCAGCATCGGCGTCTCGACTTCGAGGTAGTCGGCGTGGTGCAGCCGGTCGCGCACCGCGCGGACCACCGTCGACCGCAGCCGCAGCATGTTCGTCGAGTCCGGGTTGACGGCGAGGTCGAGGTAGCGCTGCCGGACCCGGGTCTCCGGGTCGGTGAGGCCCTTCCGCTTGTCCGGCAACGGGTGCAGGCACTTCGCGGTGACCGTCCACTCGTCGACGAGCACCGAGAGCTCGCCCCGCTTCGACGTCACGACCTGGCCGCTGACGCCGACGTGGTCACCGAGGTCGACGCCGGTCCGCCAGCGGGTGAGGTCGAGCTCGCCCGCCTCCAGCATCAGCTGGATCTCGCCGCTGAAGTCCTTGACGCGGGCGAAGCACAGCCCGCCGAGGATACGCAGGTTCAGCACGCGCCCGGCGATCCGCACCCGGTGGCCGGTGGCCGTGTCCGGGGCCAGGTCGCTGAACTTCTTCACGACGTCGCCGATGTGGTCGTCGCGGCGGAACCCGACCGGGTACGGGTCGATGCCCGCCTCGCGCAGCTTGCCGAGCTTGGCCATGCGGACGCGGACCTGCTCGGGCCGCCGCACCTGCTTCGCCGACGGCACCGCCGCCGACTCCTCGATCTCCTTCGCGCGGGCGACGAAGTCGTCGCCGACCGTCTCCAGGCGCAGCGACCGCGACCGTCCGGTCGGGACGAACCCTTCGAGCGCGCCCGCGACGATGCCGACGCGCGGCAGCCGCCGGGCCGAGGAGTAGCAGAGGAACCGCGGCACCCAGTCCGGGCCGTACTTGGCGTTGGACCGGTACAGCGATTCGAGCTGGAAGAAGCGCGAGAAGACGCTCAGGATGCCGCGCCAGGCCCGCAGCACCGGGCCGGCGCCGATGCGCTCGCCCTCGGAGAACACCGCGCGGAACATCGCGAAGTTGAGCGAGATCCGCTGCGCGCCGAGGTGCTGCGCGGCCGCGACGACCTCGGCGATCATGTACTCGTTGAGGCCGTTCTCGGCGTCGCGGTCGCGGCGCATGAGGTCAAGTGAGAGGCCGCGGCGGCCCCACGGGACGAACGACAGCAGGCCGCGCAGGTCGCCGCGGGCGTCGTAGGCCTCGACCATCACGCTGCGGCCGTCGCTGGCGTCGCCGAGCCGGCCCAGCGCCATCGAGAACCCGCGTTCGGTCTCGGCGCCGCGCCAGGCCTGGGCCCTGGCCAGCAGGTCGGCCATCTCCGCGTCGGGGATCTCGCCGTGACGGCGGACCCGCGAGGTGTAACCGGCGCGCTCGATGCGCTTGACGGCCTGGCGGACCGAGCGCCGCTCCGGCCCGGCGAGGCTGAACTCGCGGACGTCGAGCACCGCTTCGTCGCCGATTTCCAGCGCCCGCAGACCGGCGTCGGTGTACGCCTTCGCGCCGCTCTCGCTGGCCCCGAGCACGCCGGGGGTCCAGCCGTACGTGCGTGTCTCGTCGAGCCACGCGCGGACCGCGTCCGGCCACGCCTCCGGGTCGCCGATCGGGTCGGCGCTGGCGACGCTGGTGCCGCCGAGCACGCGGTAGGTCACCGCCGCGCGGCCGTTCGGCGCGAAGACGACGCTCTTGTCGCGCCGGGTCGCGAAGTAGCCGAGGGAGTCGTCCTCGCCGTGCTCGGCCAGGAGCTTGCGCACGCGCAGCTCCTCTTCGTCGGTGCGCAGGCGGCGGCTGCGGACCCCGCGGAAGAGCAGGTACAGCGCCGCGGTGGCGACCGCCGTCGCGCTGAGGTCGATGAAGACGTCCAGCCAGGCGGGCCCCTCGCCGACGCCGATCCGGCGCAGCTGGAGGTTCTCGCCGGTGGCGTGGTTCACGACCCAGGCGAAGCGCTCCCACGTGTCGCCGAGGTGCCCGGGAAACGCTTCCGCGAGCCCCCAGCCGACCAGGATGACCACGGCGAACCCGCCGAACAGCGCGGTCAGGCCGTCGCGCCAGGCGCTCGGCGCGAGCCGGGCCGGGAAGGCCGGGCGCAGCGCGAGCAGGAACACGATCAGCGCGATCGAAACGGCGTCGGCCAGCGTCAGCACCCACAGCTGCGCCGGGATGTGCCGGACCTGCTTCGGGCCGAGGGTCAGCAGCTCGGGCGACCACAGCAGCGTCGCCTGCAGGGCCAGGGTGAGCACCAGGCCGCCGACCTGGAACAGCACCAGCGTGTACAGCGCCGCCGCTTTGCGCCGCCGCAGCGCGCCGCCGAGCACCACCAGCAGCAGCACCATGACCAGGCTCGAACTGGTCGGCACGCTCAGGCCGGAGAACGCCATGTCGATGCCGTTGAGCAGGCGCCCGTGCGGGCCGTTCGTGAAGAGGAGGATCACCGAAAACACCGCGGCCAGCTGGACCACGGTCGCGACGATGCCGCCCGCCTTCGCCTTCCACTTCGGGAGGCGCGGGCGTGTGCTCGCGAGGGTTCCCATCGTTGCTTTCGTCGCCTTTCGCGGCCGATCGGTGCTCATGCCGTCTTCTTGACGTCAGTGAACACAGGTTGGTTGTCCCCGGGCATCAACCTCAAGAATGACGGTGCGTAGTCCCCGAGGGTGTGAAGCTGGTCCCAGGAGGTTGGGGGCCCGCCCGCGCGCGTGCCACGCTCTGAGACGCCCCTGCTCCACGACCCGGGGACCTCCGCGGAGGCCTCGAGGGAAGGACGGTCGACGACGATGTCTGCCCCCGCGAACGGGCCCGCCGAAGAGGCGGCCCCCTACGGCACCGGACCCGGCACCAAGCCGGCGACGGGCCGGAAAGTCCGCGTGCACCACCTGCGTGAGCTGAAGGAGCGCGGCGAGCCGTGGCCGATGCTCACCGCCTACGACATGTACACCGCCGCGCTGTTCGACGAAGCCGGGATCCCCGTGCTGCTCGTCGGCGACTCCGCGGCCAACAACGTGTTCGGTTACGACACGTCGCTGCCGGTCACGGTCGACGAACTGCTGCCGCTGGTACGGGCGGTCACCCGGTCGGTCAAGCGGGCCCTCGTGGTCGCCGACCTGCCGTTCGGCTCCTACCAGCTGTCGCCGCAGCAGGCGCTGGAGACGTCCGTGCGGTTCATGAAGGAGGGCCGCGCGCACGCCGTGAAGCTCGAAGGCGGGCGGCGGTTCGCCGCGCACGTCGAGGCGCTGACGTCGGCCGGTGTGCCGGTGATGGGCCACATCGGCTTCACCCCGCAGAGCGAGCACAACCTCGGCGGCTACCGGGTGCAGGGGCGCGGCGAAGCAGCGGACGCGCTGCTCGCCGACGCGCTGGCGCTGCAGGAGGCCGGGGCGTTCGCGGTGGTGATGGAGATGGTGCCCGCCGAAGCCGCGAAGCGCGTCACCGCGGAGCTGAAGATCCCGACGGTCGGCATCGGCGCGGGCCCGGACTGCGACGCCCAGGTGCTCGTCTGGCAGGACATGGCCGGCCTGCGGCGCGGGAAGGCACCGCGGTTCGTGAAGCGCTACGCCGACGTCGCGACAGTGCTGCAGAACGCGGCGACGGCCTTCGCGGAGGACGTCCGCCGTGGCGAGTTCCCGGCGCCGGAACACGCTTTCCACGACTAACCCCGGTTCCGGAACCGCTCGGCGAGCGCCGGGTCGTTCTCCCACCACAACCCGGTCGCGGGCGCTTCGTCCAGCTGGACGTCGATCTGCTTCGCGCGCCGTTCGTCGTCGCGGGCCCACCGCACGAACAACGCGACGACGAACGGCAGGCCGGCGACGTCACCGCCGATCCACAGCACCCCCGCGCCGATGATCTGGTCGGTGCGGGGGTCCGGGCCGTGGCCCGGGTGGGCGGCCGCGTAGTGCGCCGGCGCCAGCAGCGGGCCGAGCCACAGGACCAGTCCGAGGGCGCCGTCGAAGATCACCTCGGTGAACGCGATCCACACCGAGACCAGGTGCGGGTCCTGCCGCGGGGTCGGGTCGAGGCCAAGGCGGGTCCAGAAGTACGTGAACCCGGCCAGCACGAGCACCACCCGGACCAGGCCGTCGGCCACCGGCGACCGCAGCACGAGGTCGTAGAGCGGGGTCAGGTAGAGCACGAGCACCGGCACGACCAGCGCCAGCGTGACGACCGGCGGGAACGTCAGCGCGCGGGCGAGCGGTCCGCGGCCGTGCCGGCGCAGCCACGGCGCCGGGACCGTGTCGAGCAGGAGCCGGATCGGGGCGCCCAGCGCCAGCAGCAGCGGCGTGATCATCAGCAGCGTGATCGTCTGGACCGCGCGGACCCAGAAGTACGTCGTGTCGTAGACGGCCAGCGGTGAGCACGTGACCACCACGATCGTCGCCAGGCCGGTGAGGAACGCCGTCGTTCGGCCCGGCGGCCAGCCCCGGCCGCGGGCCGCGCGGACGTAGAGCGTGCCGAGGACGAGCACGCACAGGAGCGCCAGGGCGTCGAGCGTCAGGGGCACGTCAGACCGCGAAGAAGAGCAGGCTGCCGATTCCGGCGACCACGCAGTAAATGGCGAACGGGGTCAGAGTGCGCGTTTCGAAGTATCCGGTGAGGAACCGGACAGAAATGTACGAAGCGATCCCGGCGATGACGCTGCCGACGAGGGCCGGGCCGAGCGACGCGTGGTTCTCCGGGGCGAACAGCGTCGGCATCTTGAGCACGCCCGCGGCGAGGATCACCGGCGTGGCGAGCAGGAACGCGAACCGCGCCGCGTCCTCGTGCCCCAGGCCGCGGCGGAGACCGGCGACCATCGTGATGCCCGAGCGGCTGATGCCGGGCAGCAGCGCGAGGATCTGCGCCGCGCCGATCAGCACCGCCTCGCCCACGCGCAGCTTCGCCAGCCGGACGTCGGTCGCCTCTTCCACGGTGACCGCCCGCAGCACCATGGTGTCCTCGGCCGAGAAGTCCACTGTGTCCTCTTCGGCCGCTTTCTTGCTGGGCCGTGAGAACTTCTCGGCGGCGTAGAGCACACCGCCGTTGAGCGCGAGGAAGATCGCCGCGGGCACCGGCTTGCCCAGGAAGTCGCGCAGCAGCCCCTCGAACAGCAGGCCGGCCAGCCCGACCGGGATGGTCGCGAGCACGAGCAGCCACGCGAGCCGCTGGTCGGGGGTGCGGACCTCGCGGTGGCGGATCGACGTCCACAGGCCGCCGATGATCCGGACCCAGTCCTTGCGGAAGAACAGGACGAGCGCGAGCGCGGTGGCGACGTGCATCGCGACGAGCACCGCGAGGTACGGCGAATCCTTCCCTATGCTCAGGTCCCGCTGCCACTGGCCGCCGAGCCAGGCCGGCAGCAGGATGCTGTGGCCGAGACTGGACACCGGAAACAATTCCGACACCCCTTGCAAGGCGCCGACGACAATCGCCTCGACATAGGTCACCGCGGACATTCCGTGCCTTTCCGAACCCTTTTCCAGCACCGCCGACACCGGAAAGTACCGCGCCATTCGTTAACCCCGGGCAAGGGGGATGGGGGCGCTCAGCGTCCTCACAGCGAGCGTTCACATCCATGAACATCAATCATGTTCTTGACTGGTGTTCGACTTGTGGCTTAGCGTTTAGCCCGTCGCCGCCACGACGCGAAGGAACGAACCTCGACGAGGAGGACGGGAAATGCGTTCGCGGTTCTCCCGCCCCCCGGCGGCTGACGCCCCCCGATCCGGGAGCCCGCTCAGCCCGGCGGCGGGGGCGGGCTCCCACCTTGCTCGGCCGTCGTTCCGGCCCCTGGCGGCGGGGTGCCGGGACGACGGCCGGCCCGTGCGGCAAAGTGACGGCATGGACGAGCTCTACCCGCCGATTCCCCCGCGTGCCGAAGGGTTCCTGGACGTCGGCGACGGCCACCGGATCCGGTGCCAGGAGGCGGGCAACCCGGACGGCAAGCCGGTGGTGGTGCTGCACGGCGGGCCCGGCAGCGGGATCGCGCCGATGGCGCGGCGGCACTTCGACCCGGCGGCGTACCGGATCGTCCTGTTCGACCAGCGCGGCTCCGGGCAGTCGACGCCGGGCGCGGACGACCTGCGCGCCAACACCCTGTGGCACCTGGTCGCCGACATGGAACTCCTGCGCGAACGGCTCGGCATCGACCGCTGGCAGCTCTTCGGCGGCTCGTGGGGCGCGACGCTCGCCCTCGCCTACGCCGAGACACACCCTTCGCGCGTCAGCGAAATCATCCTGCGCGGCGTGTTCACCGTCCGGCCGAGCGAGCTCGACTGGATCTACCGCGGCGGCGCCGCCAACCTGTTCCCGCGCGAGTGGGAGGCCTTCCTCGCCCCGCTGCCCGCCTCGTCGCGGGACGACCCGCTGGCGGCGTACGCCGAGCTGCTCGACCACCCGTCGGAGGAGGTCCGGCACCGGGCCGCGGTCGCGTGGAGCACCTGGGAGGGCGCGACGGTTTCGGTGGTGCCGCAGGAATCCTTCGTCCGCCAGTACGCCGAACCGGCGTTCGCGCTGACCTTCGCCCGCCTCGCCGTCCACTACTTCCGCCACGGCGCCTGGCTCGCCGACGGCCAGCTGGTCCGCGACGCGGGCAAGCTCGCCGGCATCCCCGGCGTCATCGTGCAGGGCCGCTACGACGCGGTGTGCCCGCCGGTCACGGCGTACGAGCTGCACCGGAACTGGCCGGGATCGGAGCTCAAGCTCGTCGAAGGCGCCGGGCACGCGGTGACCGACCCGGGCATGCTCGCGGCCCTGCGCGCCGCGACGGACTCATTCCGCGAGTAGCACGGCGAACACCCGCTCGAGCTTGTTCTTGAGCACTGCTTCGTCGGCTCCGCCGAGCGCGGTGCTGCCGATGAGCGTCCGCATCACCCAGAACCCGGCGATCACCGAGAGGACCAGCGCCGGGCCGGCGTCCTTTCGCCCCTGGAGCCGGTCTGCGAGGTGCTTCTCGACGTGCCGCTCGATGCCCGCCCGCAGGATCTCCGCGGCTCGCGGGTTGGGCGCCGAGCGCAGCATCAGCAGGAACGGGTCGAGCCGCCCGGCGTCCGGAGCGGTCCGGCGCACGAGCGAGGCCGCGAGGTCCGCGGCGAGCGTCGCCGGGTCGTCGGTGAGCACGGTCCGCTCGGCCATCGCGGCTTCGACGACCTCCGCGAAAAGGCCTTCCTTGGAGCCGAAGTAGCGGTTCACGAGCATCGCCGTGACACCGGCGGACTCGGCGATCTCGCGGACGCCGACGCCGTCGTACCCGGCGCGGGTGAAGGCTTCGAGCGCGGAGTTCAGGATCGCTTCGCGGGTGGCGGCGGCGTTGCGGGCTCTCATGTATACGAGTGTAGACTTGGCGCGTAAGTCTACAGGTGTATACCTCATGGGAAGGTTCCTCATGGATCTCGAAATCGCTGGTAAGCGGGCTTTGGTGACGGGTTCGAGCGCGGGTCTCGGGTCCGCGATCGCCCAGCTCTTGGCCGCGGAAGGCGCGGCGGTGGTGGTGCACGGCCGGGACGTCTCGCGGGCTTCGCGGGTCGCCTCGTCGATCGGGGCGGCCGGGGTGGCGATCGGCGACTTGTCGACCGACGCGGGAGCGGACGCGGTGGCCGAGGCGGCCGGCGACGTCGACATCCTGGTCAACAACGCCGGCTCGTACGACCACCTGTCGTGGACCGAGGCGACGACCGCGGACTGGACCGCGATGTACGAGGCGAACGTCGTTTCCGCGGTCCGGATGGTCCACCGGTTCGTGCCGGGCATGCGCGCCCGCGGCTGGGGCCGGGTCGTCCAGATCGGCGGCGGGCTGGCGATCCAGCCGATGGCGACCCAGCCGCACTACACCGCGACGCTCGCCGCGCGGCACAACCTCGCGGTGTCACTGGCCCGCGAGCTCGCCGGGACCGGCGTGACGTCGAACGTCGTCTCCCCCGGCGCGATCCTGGTCGACTCCGTGCGCGAGCTGCTGACGTCGATTTCCCCCGCCCAGGGCTGGGGAACGTCGTGGGAGGAGATCGAGCACGCGGCGGCGCGCGATCTGGTGCCGAACGACATCGGCCGCCTGGGCCGCCCGGAGGAGATCGCGGCGGCGGTGGGTTATCTGGTCAGCCCGGCGGCCGCCTACGTGAGCGGCGCGACGATCCGCGTCGACGGCGGCACCATCCGGTCGGTCGCCTAGAGGCGGCCGCCGGACGCGGTGTCGCCCGAGAGGCGCTGGGCCAGGTAGACCGGGACCGTCGAGGCCACGATCAGCACCGCCGCGACGACGTTGACGATCGGGGCCTGGTTGGGGCGGAACAGGTTGTTGTAGATCCAGATCGGCAGCGTCTCCATGCCCGTGCCCAGCGTGAACGTCGTCACGATGATCTCGTCGAACGACAGCGCGAACGCCAGCAGCCCGCCGGCCAGCAGTGCCGAGCGCAGCATCGGGAACGTCACCAGCCGGAACGTCGTGAAGCCGGTCGCGCCGAGGTCCATCGACGCTTCTTCGAGGTTGCCGCCCATCCGGCGCAGCCGCGCGACGACGTTGTTGAACACCACCACGATGCAGAACGTGGCGTGCGCGACGATCGCCGTCAGCAGGCCGAGGTCGACGCCCAGGATCGTCCGGAACGCGTTGTTCAGCGCGATGCCCGTGACGATCCCGGGCAGCGCGATCGGCAGGATGATCAGCAGCGACACGGGGTTGCGGCCGAAGAACCGGTAGCGCTGCAACGCGAACGCGGCCATCGTGCCGAGCACCAGCGCGATCGCCGTCGCGGCCAGGCCGGCCTCGACGCTCGTCCACAGCGCGTGCAACGCGCCGTCGTTCGAAGCGGCGCGGCTCCACCACTCCAGCGTGAACCGGGTCGGTGGGAAGCCGAACGTCGAGTCCGCGTTGAAGGAGTTGAGCAGCACCACCACCAGCGGGAAGTAGATCACCGCGAGACCGAGCCCGAGCGCCGTCCACAACAGCTTTCGCATGAGCGCTCCTAGAGGTTGTCCAGCGCGCCGGTGCGGCGCACCGCGGCCAGGTACACGAGCATGATCACGACCGGCACGGTCGCCACCGTCGCCGCGAACGGGAGGTTGTTGGCGGCGCCGATGTTGTCGTAGACGACGTTGCCGAGCATCTGCGACGTGCCGCCGACGATCTTCACCGCGATGTAGTCGCCCAGCGACAACGAGAACGTGAAGATCGAGCCGGCCACGATCGCCGGGAACGTCAGCGGCAGGATGACCGAGCGGAACGTGCGCAATGAGCGAGCGCCCAGGTCACCGGAAGCGTCCACCAGCGAGTCCGGCAGCCGGTCGAGGCCCGCGTAGATCGGCAGGATCATGTACGGCAGCCAGAGGTAGGACAGCGTGATGATCGTGGCCGTGACGCCGTACCCCGGCGAAAGCCAGCTCAGGGCGCCGTTGCCGGACAGCATCGAGCGCCACGCGTACGCCTTCACGAGGTAGCTCGCCCACAACGGCGTCATGATCGCGATCACCAGGATCCGCTGCGCCCGCGGCGAAGCGAGCTTCGCCATCGCGTACGCCATCGGGAACGCGACGACGGCGTCGATCACCGTCACCAGCGCGGCGATCCCGACCGTGCGGAAGGTGATCGTGCGGTAGACCGCGTCGGTGAACAACGTCTTGAAGTTGTCCAGCGACCACTCGATGACGACCTGGCCGGTGAACGCATCGGTGTGCCAGAACGCCGTGACGAACAGCGCGGCGAGCGCGCCCAGGTAGGCCAGGCCGAGCCAGAGCAGCGGCGCCGAGAGCAGGAAGCCCAGGCGCAGCCGGGGCTTCCTGTAAAAAAAGGCCGAAACGGTGGTCATGTCAGCCCTTGATTTCGGTCCAGGCCTTGGTCCACTCGCCGTAGTCCTTGCACTTGACGTCCGTGCGGCCGTCGAGGCACTGCTGGATCGGCGTGGTCCAGTACGCGATCTTCGAGGCGTACCCGGCGTCGTTGGCGTGGTAGGTGTCGCAGAGCGTCTTGTCGGTCATCTCCGCGCACGCCTTCGGGTTCGCCGGCGCCTCGCCGAAGTACTCGGCGACCTGGGCGTTGACCTTGGGGCTGACGATGTAGTCGAGCCACTTGTACGCGCACGTCTTGTGCGGCGACTTCGCCGCGACCATCCAGGTGTCCGACCACCCGGTCGCGCCCTCGCTCGGCACGGCCGACTCGAGCTGCGCGCCTTCGCCCTTGGTCAGGTTGACCGTGACCTGCCAGGCGGTTCCGACGACGGCGTCGGCGTTCTTCAGCGCCTGCGACTCCTTGAGGTAGTCCGACCAGTACTCGCTCACCAGCGGCCGCTGCTGCTTGAGCAGGTTGACCGCGGCCGTGAACTGCTTGTCGTCCAGGGCGTACGGGTTCTTGATGCCGAGGTCCGGCTGGTGCGCCATCAGGTACAGGGCCGCGTCGGCGATGTAGATCGGCGAGTCGTAGGCGATCACCTTGCCCTTGTAGGGCGAGTTCGCGTCGAACATCACCGACCACGACGTCGGCGCGGGCGTCACCTTGTCGGTGCGCCAGGTCAGCAGGTTCGCGCCCCAGCCGTGCGGGATGCCGTAGGAGACGCCGCCGACGCTGTTCCACGGCTTGTCCTTGAGAAACGGCTGGACGTCGGCGTAGTTCGGCACCAGCGCGGTGTTCACCGGCTCGGCGTCGCCGGACGCGACCAGCCGCAGCGACGCGTCACCCGAGGCGGAAACGACGTCGTACTGCCCGGTCTTCATCAGCGTCACGGCTTCGTCGGACGTGCCGAACGGCTTGACGTTGACCTTGCAGCCGGTCTGCTGCTCGAACGGCGTGACCCAGTTGACCTTCGGGTCGTTCGAGCCGTTCTCGGCGTACCCCGGCCACGCGAGCACGTTCAGCTGGCCTTCCGGCTGCCCGAGCGCCTTGAGCGCTTCGAGCTTCGGCGGGGTGAACCCCTGCGCGCCGGGCGGCGCGGACGAATTCGAGCCCGACGTGCCACATGCAGCCAACAGCAGGCTGGCGCCGAGGATCCCGGCAAGCCGCGTCTTCCTGTTCTTCATGGCAACCCTTCTGAACAACTACTGGACCTGGAAGCTGTGTTCGTCACGCCAGCTCAGCCGGACGCGCCCGTCGGCGAACGCGGTGTCGTCGGTGTTCTGCCGGACGACCGAGAGCTGTCCCCCGGCGTCGAGCGCGACGGCGTACCGCACGGTCGCCCCGGCGTAGACGACGTCGGTGACCGTGCCGGTCGCGCTGGTGTCCCCCGCCGCGGCGGGCTCGGACAGCTCGCCGTCGATGCGGATCTTCTCCGGCCGGATGCTGAACAGGCCCGGCCGGCCGATCACGGACTCGGCACCGCGCCCGCCCAGCAGGTTCGACGTCCCGACGAAGCCGGCCACGAACGCGCTGGCGGGACGCTCGTAGACCTCCTCGGGCGGCCCGACCTGCTCGATCTTGCCGTCGTTGAACACGGCGATGCGGTCGCTCATGGTGAGGGCTTCGTCCTGGTCGTGGGTGACGAAGACGAACGTGATGCCGACGTCGCGCTGGATCTGCTTCAGCTCGAGCTGCATCGTCTGCCGCAGCTTGAGGTCCAGCGCGCCGAGGGGTTCGTCGAGCAGCAGCACCTTGGGCCGGTTGACCAGCGCGCGGGCGAGCGCGACGCGCTGGCGCTGCCCGCCGGACAGCTGCGCGGGCTTGCGCGCGCCGTAGTCCTCCAGCCGCACGGTCTTCAGCGCTTCGAGCGCGCGCTCCCGGCGTTGCTGCTTCGGGACGCGCTTGACCTTCAGGCCGTACTCGACGTTCTGCTGCACGGTCATGTGCGGGAAGAGGGCGTAGTCCTGGAACACCGTGTTGACGTCGCGCTCGAACGGCGCCAGCCGGCTGACGTCCCGGCCTTCGAGCTCGATCGTGCCCGCGGTGGGCAGCTCGAAGCCGGCGATCATGCGCAGCACCGTCGTCTTGCCGGAGCCGGACGGGCCGAGCATGGAGAAGAACTCGCCGGGCGGGATGTCGAGGTCGACGCCGTCGACCGCGTGGACGTCGCCGAAGTGCTTGCGCAGCCCGGAAAGCCGGATCGCCGGGCGCGTGCTTTCCGGCGCCGCGGGCTCTTCCCGCGTCTCGGACGGTGCTTGGTTGGGCATCGCGAGCCTCACAGTGCGCTCATCACGTGCTTGACGCGGGTGTAGTCCTCGAGGCCGTAGAGCGAGAGGTCCTTGCCGTAGCCGGACTTCTTGAACCCGCCGTGCGGCATCTCGGCGACCAGGGGGATGTGCGTGTTGATCCAGACGCAGCCGAAGTCGAGCTTCGCCGAGACGCGCATGGCGCGCTGGTGGTCGCGCGTCCAGACCGACGACGCCAGGCCGTACTGGACGGCGTTGGCGGCCTTCAGCGCTTCGGCTTCGTCGGTGAAGCGCTGGACGGTGATCACCGGGCCGAAGATCTCGTTCTGGCTCAGCTCGTCCTCCTGCTGGAGCCCGGAGACGACGGTGGCCTCGAAGAAGTAGCCCTCGTCGCCGACGCGGTGCCCTCCACAGTGGACGGTCGCGTGGTCCGGGAGCCGGTCGATGAACCCGGACACCTTCTCCAGCTGCGCCGCGTTGTTGAGCGGGCCGAAGGCGACGTCTTCGTCGTCGGGCTTGCCGGTCTTCGCCGCTTCGGCCTGGCGGGTGAGGGCGGCGACGAACGTGTCGTGAACGTCGTCGGCGACCAGGACGCGGGTGGCGGCGGTGCAGTCCTGGCCCGCGTTGAAGTACCCCGCGGCGGCGATGGCTTCGGCGGCGGCTTCGAGGTCGGCGTCGCCGAAGACGATCACCGGCGCCTTGCCGCCGAGTTCGAGGTGGACGCGCTTGACGTCGTTGGCGGCGGACTTCGCGACTTCGATGCCGGCGCGGACCGAGCCGGTGATCGACACCATCGCCGGGATGTCGTGCTCGACCAGCGCGCGGCCGGTGTCGCGGTCGCCGCAGAGCACGTTGAACACCCCCGGCGGCAGGAACTCGCCGGCGATCTCGGCGAGCAGCAACGTCGACGCCGGGGTGGTGTCGGACGGCTTGAGCACGATGGTGTTGCCGGCGGCGAGCGCGGGCGCGATCTTCCAGATGGCCATCAGCAGCGGGTAGTTCCACGGCGCGACCTGCGCGCAGACCCCGACGGGCTCGCGGCGGACGAACGATGTGTGGCCTTCCAGGTACTCACCGGCGGAACGGCCTTCGAGCACGCGCGCGGCCCCGGCGAAGAAGCGGACCTGGTCGAGGACCATGGGGATCTCTTCGGCCAGGGTCAGCGCGATCGGCTTGCCGGTGTTCGCGGACTCGACGCGGACGATCTCCTCGGCGCGGGCTTCGAGCGCGTCGGCGATCTTGAGCAGCGCGAGCTGGCGCTGGGCGGGGGTCGTCGCGCGCCAGGTCTCGAACGCGGTCGCGGCGACCTGCAGCGCGTGGTCGACGTCCTCGGGTCCGGCGATCGGGGCGGTGCAGTAGGGCCGCCCGGTGACCGGGTCGGCGATCTCCGCCGTCCGGCCCGACTTGGACTCGACGTACGCGCCGCCGACGTAGTGCTTCAGCTCCTGCACGGTGTCTCCTCGGTGCTGGCGGGAGCTAAAACATATAAGTCCATATGTAATAGGACAAGAGGATCAGGCAAGATTGGTGCGAACGGGTAATCGCCGACGCGAAGGGTCACGATGCGCAAGGGCATGTCGCACAGCGCGCGGTCCGCCATGTTCGCGCCGCTCGGCCAGGTCGGGCGGGCGGAAGCGGTGGCGGCGCGGCTGGTCGACGCCATCACGCTGGGCTTCCTGGCCGACCAGGAGCAGCTGCCCAGCGAGGCCGACCTGGCCGCGCAGTTCGGCGTCTCGACCGTGACGGTCCGGGAAGCGCTCGTGGCGCTGCGGCAGCAGGGGCTCGTCGAGACACGCCGGGGCCGCAGCGGCGGCAGCTTCGTCCGCGCACCGGCCGACCCGCCGTCGGACGCCTGGCGCGCGCGGCTGCGCGAGGTGTCGCTGTCCGACCTCCGCGACGTCGGCGACCACTACCTCGCGATCGCCGGCGCCGCCGCGAAGCTGGCCGCCGAACGCAGCTCCCCCGAAGACATCGCCCGGCTGCGGCTGGCGACCGACGACCTCCGCACGGCACACGGCATCGACTTCACGCGGGCGGAGCGGCAGTTCCACCTGGAGGTCGCGGCGGCCGCGCAGTCCCCGCGGCTGACGCACGAAGAGGTCCACCTGCAGAGCGAACTCGGCGGCCTGCTGTGGCTGCCGTTCGAGCCTGCGGCACACTCCTGTGAAGAGCACGCGGCGATCACCGCGGCGATCGACGCGGCCGACGGCGAACTGGCCCGCAAGCTCACCGAGGAACACCTCCTGGGCGCGCTCGACCGGCTCGCGGACGTGCATCTAGCCCTGCTCGCCCCGTAAACTCCCCCTACTCCGCGTATCGAGGTGAGCACCGTGAACGACACCCGCACGCTGGCCGGCGACGAGGTCGTCGAGCAGGTCTCGGCGTTGGTGGAAGGGGTCTTCGAACGCCTGAAGCCCCTGTTGGCGGCGGCCGAATCGGTCCTGGCGGAGTCCCCGTCGGCGGCGGCCCTGCACCGGATCCGCCCGCAGGTCACCGAAGCACTGGGCGGGCTGATCGTCGGCGCGGGCTTCGTCAGCGCACCCCGCGTGCTCACGGATTCCGAGTTCGGTTTCGAGTGGTGGACCGGCTCGGCTTCGGAAGCGCCGTCCCAGCTGTTCATCAGCCTGGACCCGGGGAGCGAGAACTTCCTCGACTACACGCGCCAGTCGTGGTTCACGGTCCCGCGCGACACCGGGCGGCGGCACATCAACGGGCCGTACGTGGATTACCTGTGCACCGACGAGTACACGCTGACGTTCACGATTCCGGTCCTGCTGTCCGGCTCCTTCGCGGGCGTGGTGGGAGCGGACGTGTACGTGCGCGAGTTCGAGCGGGCGGTACGGCCGCGGCTGCGCGCGCTGGGGCGCGGGGCGGCGCTGCTGAACGCGCAGGGGCGGGTGATCGTGTCGAACAGCGTGCGGCAGCCGACGGGCTCGCTGGTGCGGGAAGCCGACGTCCCGGCGTGGTGGTCGGCGGGCGCGGAACCCGGCCCGGCACTGCGGCGCTGCGGCGACTCGCCGATCGTGCTGGTCACCGGCTAAGGGCCACCCATCAGCGCGTAGCCGACGAAGCAGTTGCCGTCCGCTCGCACGAGAACCCGCATCGGGACCCCGTCGGCCGCGGGCTCGGCGGTGTAGACGGCGTGCGCCGCGCCGAACCACGTGCCGACCTCGTCGACCTGGATCAACGCCGTCTCGTCACCGCTGAACGGCGCGCAGTACGGCGAGCCGGCGCACCAGGCGGCCCCGGCACACGCGGGACCGCGGTAGTCGCGGCCGGCGTGGTGGATGCGGTACGGCAGCCCGTGGTCGCCGGGCAGCGCGTACCCGAAGTGGTTCGCCGTCCACGGCAGGAAGGCGGCCCCGCCCGCGGCGAGGACCAGTCCTCCGGCCACGGCGGCGGCGAGTCGGTAGCCCACGAAAGGGAGACGCCCGGCGCGGTGCCGGCGTTGCTCAAGCCTGCAGCGCCACCCACAGTTCCGCGCGCACACCCGGTGCATCCAGGTCCCGGCCGAGCAGCTCCTCCGCCTTCTTGATCCGGTTCCGCAGCGTGTGGCGGTGGACGCCGAGCCGCGCGGCGGCGGTGTCCCAGTGGCCGTGGTGTTCCAGCCAGCAGCGCAAGGACTCCACGAGGTCGCCGCGGCCCGTCGCGTCGTGTTCCCGCAACGGCGTCAGCACTCCGCGCGCAAACGCTTGCGCCACCGCGGGTTCGATCAGCGAGAGCAGGCCGCGGCCGGTGTGCTCCGCCGCCGACACCAGGAGCTTGCCCTCCGCCGCAGCCACTCCGGCCGCCAGCTCCGCCTGCTCCAGGCCGGCCGCGAAGTCGGCCGGGGACACCGGGCCGGCCAGGCCGCCGTGCAGGCC
>NZ_JAAGNB010000440.1:0-22806 GCF_010550475.1 Amycolatopsis sp. SID8362 | reverse complement strand
TGCGCTCGGTGGCACGCACGTCGAGGTCGACGTCCGCGGCGACGTGGACTGGGCGGCGCTGGCCGCCGCGCCCGGCCCGCTGGTGCTGCACGCGACGTCGGCGCACCTGGCCGAGGCCGCGTCGGCGCTGACCGGCAACGGCCTCCCGGCGTCGACCCCGGTCGCGGTCACCGCGAACGGCACCATCAACACCCAGCGCACCCTCGACACCACGCTCGAGAAGGTCGCCAACGACGCGGGCGAGCTCGTCGGGCCGCTGATCGTCACGATCGGCCAGGCCGCCGGGCAGCGCTCGAAGCTGTCGTGGTGGGAGTCGCGCGCGCTGTACGGCTGGAAGGTCCTGGTGCCGCGCACCAAGGAGCAGGCCGGCGAGATGGCCGAGCGCCTGCGCGGCCACGGCGCGACGTCGCACGAGGTCCCGACCATCTCGGTCGAGCCGCCCCGCAGCCCGGCGCAGATGGAGCGCTCGGTCAAGGGCCTGGTCGACGGCCGCTACCAGTGGATCGTCTTCACCTCCACCAACGCGGTCCGCGCGGTGTGGGAGAAGTTCGAGGAGTTCGGGCTCGACGCCCGCGCGTTCTCCGGCGTGAAGATCGCCTGCGTCGGCGAGTCGACCGCGGCGAAGGTGCGCTCGTTCGGCATCATCCCGGAGCTGGTCCCGTCGGGCGAGCAGTCGTCCGAGGGCCTGCTGGCCGAGTTCCCGCCGTACGACGACGTCCTCGACCCGGTCGACCGCGTGCTGCTGCCGCGGGCGGACATCGCCACCGAGACCCTGTCGGCCGGCCTGCGCGAGCGCGGCTGGGAGATCGACGACGTGACGGCCTACCGGACCGTCCGGGCCGCCCCGCCGCCCGCCGAGACCCGCGAGATGATCAAGACCGGCGGTTTCGACGCGGTCTGCTTCACCTCGTCTTCGACCGTGCGGAACCTGGTCGGCATCGCCGGCAAGCCGCACACCCGCACGCTGGTCGCGTGCATCGGCCCGAAGACCGCGGAAACCGCGGTGGAATTCGGGCTTCGGGTCGACGTCCAGCCGGAGAAGGCCGACGTCCCGCACCTGGTGGACGCGCTGGCCGAGCACGCCGCCCGGCTCCGCGCGGAGGGCGCCCTGCCGCCGCCGCGCAAGGCGAAGCGGGCCCGCCGCTCCTGAGGTTCGCAGAGTCCGTGAAGGCCTCCTTACCGGCTTTTATGACCGGGAAGGAGGCCTTCACGGCTTTTCGGGAACGGGCGGGAGTAACCTGGTCGGAGTGTTCCCCGAGCATCGTCCCCGCAGGCTTCGCACCACCCCGGCCATGCGCAGGCTGGTGGGTGAAACGACGCTGCGGCCACGCCAGCTGATCCTCCCCATGTTCGTCGCCGAAGGCCTCGACTCGCCACGGCCGATCGCGAGCATGCCGGGCGTCGTCCAGCACACCCGCGACACGCTGCGGAAGGCCGCGGTCGACGCGGTCAACGCCGGGGTCGGCGGGCTGATGCTGTTCGGTATCCCCAAGACCCGGGACGCCGAGGGCTCCGGAGCCCTCGACGAGAACGGCATCCTCAACGTCGCCCTGCGCGACCTGCGGCACGAGCTCGGCGACGCCACCGTGCTGATGGCCGACACCTGCCTCGACGAGTTCACCGACCACGGCCACTGCGGCGTCCTGGACGCCGATGGCGAGGTCGACAACGACGCCACCTTGCGCATCTACGCCGAGATGGCCGTCGCGCAGGCCGAAGCCGGGGCGCACGTGCTCGGGCCGTCCGGGATGATGGACGGCCAGATCGGCGTGATCCGCCGGGCGCTCGACGAGGTCGGGCACAGCGACAAGGCGATCCTCGCCTACTCCGCGAAGTACGCCAGCGCGTTCTACGGCCCGTTCCGCGAGGCCGTCGACTCCCAGCTCAAGGGCGACCGCAAGACCTACCAGCAGGACCCGGGCAACGGCCGCGAGGCGCTGCGCGAGATCGAGCTGGACCTCGCCGAGGGCGCGGACATGATCATGGTCAAGCCGGCGCTGGCCTACCTCGACGTGATCAAGGCGGCCGCCGACATCTCCCCGGTGCCGGTGGCGGCGTACAACATCTCGGGCGAGTACGCGATGGTCGAAGCCGCCGCGGCCAACGGCTGGCTGGACCGGGAACGGACCGTGCTCGAGGTCCTCACGTCGATCCGCCGCGCGGGCGCCGACATGATCCTCACGTACTGGGCCGCGGAAGCCGCTGCCTGGCTGGACTGACCCGTTAGAGTCCACGCCGTGGAAGACAAAGAGGACCTCACCGGTCTGACCGACGACGAACGCCGCAAGAAGGGCCGCTCGCCGGATCCGGTGCTGCCGGGGCAGAAGGCGCCCAAGGCGACGCCGCCGCGTCCGGTGGCCGTGTCGTTCTGGCTGTGGCTCGCCGGTGGCGTGGTGCTCATCCTCAGCTACGTCCAGCTGCTGAGCAGCAAGTCGGCCGTCATCGACCAGTTCGTGAAGGCCACCACCGACCCGAAGTACACGCCGCAGATGATCGCGGACGGCGTCACGACGCTGCTGTGGTACCTGCTCGGCGGCGCGGTCGTGTTCGTGCTGCTGTTCCTGCTCTTCGCGTACAAGGCCCGCGAAGGCACGCGCTCGGCCCGGACGGTGCTGACCATCCTGCCGATCGTGATGCTGCTGCTGATCATGACGATCGCGCCGATCATCAACTACCTGACGCTGGTCTCAGTGCTGCTGTTCGTGATCGCGCTGGTGCTGATGTACCTGCCGTCGGTGGCGGGCTACTTCCCGAAGGCCGGCCGCAAGCCGTGAGCGACCGGCTCTACGCCGAATCCGGCGTGAGCTGGGGCGCCGTCGTGTGGGGCCCGGTGTTCGCGGTGTTCGGCGCGCTGTTCGAGCTGGTGACGGGCGGCCCGGTGCACGTCGTGGGCTGGCTGCTGGTCGGCGTGGGGCTGTGCGCGATCACGGTGCCGTGGGTGTACGCGCGACGCCGGTTCCTCTCGCTCGAGGTGACGACGAAGCAGCTGCGCCAGGGCCGCGAGAAGGTCCCGGCGGACCAGCTCGTTTCGGTGACGGACGTCGGGGCGCCGGTCGGGGCGCGGGTCCTGGGTGGCGGCTGGTCGGTGCCGCGCAAGTACGACTCGCTGCCGGTGGAGCTCGCGGACGGCACCGTGGTGCTGGCGTGGGCGAAGGACGTCGAAGCCCTGCGGGACGCGCTCGACCGGCTCGTCCGGGCGACACGGAAGGAAGCATGAGAAAATCCCCGCTGTGATCGACCTTCCGCAGCCCACCGGGGCCGAGCTCTGGCCGCCGGCTGAACCCGGCCCGCAGGCACGGCTGAACAAGCCGTGGCGGCTGCTCGTCGCCGTCGTGGAAGTCGTGCTGGCCGTGGCCGCCGGGTGGGGGGCCTACGCGTTCTGGCACTCCGGTGCCGCCACCGTCGTCACGCGGACCGACGACGGCGCCGTGCTCGAGTCGCACCGGTACTTCGGCGGGTCGCTCGCCGCCGCCATCGGGCTCGGGACCGTGGCCGCGCTGCTGCTGGTCGACGCGGTGCGTCAGCTGCTGCTCGCGATGCGTGCGCGGCAGCTCAAGCGCAAGGACTGATACACAGCTCCCGCACAGGGAACCAACAGTCAATTGCTAAGCGGCGGTCCCAAGGTTGCCGCATGACGCGGGTGCGTGCCTCGAAGGCATGGGTGATCAACGGTGCTCTGGTCGTGCTGCTGGCCGGAGCGGGTTTCGGGATATACCAGGCATTCAGCCCCGAGCCGAACACGGCGCAGGCGCAGACGCGCAGCACGCAGGTGCGCCGCGCGACGGTCACCGAGACCATCTCCGCCGCCGGGACCCTCGCCAGCAGCTACACCGGCGCGGCGAACTTCGCGACCGCCGGCAAGGTCACCTCGATCGACGTCAAGGTCGGGGACGTCGTCAGCGCCGGCCAGAAGCTCGCGACCGTCGACAGCACGCAGGCGGCGAAGCAGCTCCAGGTCGCGAAGGCGAACCTCGCGGTCGCCCAGGACAACCTGGACACCGCCGAAGACGCCGAGGCCACCCCGGCGACCGGGCAGAACGGCCAGAACAGCACGCAGTCGGCGGCGAACAGCGTCACGTCGGCGCAGGCCAAGCTCGACCAGGCCCAGCTGGACGTCCAGACCGCGCAGGAAGCCCTCGACAACACGACGCTCTACGCGCCCGGCGCCGGCACGGTCACCGCCGTCAACGGCACCGTCGGCCAGCAGTCCTCCAGCGGTTCGGCGAGCAGCTCCCAGTCGTCGAGCAGCAGCAGCGGCAGCGGCCAGGGCGGGCAGGGCTCGTCGAACAGCGCCGCGTCGAGCAGCAGTTCCAGCTCCAGCAGCGGTTTCATCACCATCACCAACATGACCGGCCTGGTCGTGAACACCTCGGTCGCCGAGATCGACGTCAGCAAGGTCAAGACCGGCCAGAAGGCCACGGTGACGCTCAACGCGCTGCCGGACAAGCCGATCCAGGCCACCGTCTCGAGCATCAACCTGACCCCGACCACGAGCGGCAGCGTCGTCTCCTACGGCGCCCAGCTCGCGCTGACCGCCCCGCCGGACGGGCTGCGGCCCGGCCAGTCGGCGAGCGTCGTGATCACCGTCGCCTCCGCCGACAACGCGCTGAGCGTGCCGGCCGCGGCCGTGACGACCGCCGGCAACACCAACGTCGTCACCGTGCAGGAGAACGGCCAGAACGTGACGCGCCAGGTGCAGATCGGCATCCGCGGCGAGTCGACCGTGCAGATCACGTCCGGGCTGACCGAAGGCGAAAGCGTCGTGCTCACCGGGGCGTCCGCGACCACCGGTACCGGCCGGACCGGCACCGGGACCGGTGGCACCGGCGGGTTCCCCGGTGGCGGGACCGGCGGGTTCCCCGGCGGCCAGCGCGGTACGGGCACGGGCGCCGGCGGCGGATTCGGCGGCCGCGGGTGAAGCCCGTGATCGCGGTTTCCGCGCTGCGCAAGACCTACGGCGAGGGCGAGACGGCGGTGCACGCGCTGCGCGGCGTCGAGCTCACCGTCTGGCCGGGCGAATACGTCGCCATCATGGGCGCGTCCGGCTCGGGGAAGTCGACGCTGCTGAACATGCTGGGCTGCCTCGACGTCCCGACGTCCGGCCAGTACCTCCTCGACGGTTTCGGCGTCGGCAAGCTGAACGAACGGCAATTGGCGTTGCTGCGCAACCGGAAGATCGGCTTCATCTTCCAGTCGTTCAACCTCGTGCCGCGGACGTCGGCGTTGTCCAATGTGGAGCTTCCACTCGTCTACAGTGGACTGAAACGGTCGGAACGGCGGCGGCGCGCGCTCGCCGCGCTGGAGATGGTCGGCCTGTCCGACCGGGCCAAGCACCTGCCGAGCGAGCTGTCGGGCGGGCAGATCCAGCGCGTCGCCGTGGCGCGGGCGCTGGTCACCGGCCCGGCGATGCTGCTGGCCGACGAGCCGACCGGCAACCTCGACCGCCGCAGCACCGAAGACGTCCTCGGCGTGTTCGACCGGCTCAACGCCCTCGGCCGCACCATCGTCGTGATCACGCACGAAGACGAGGTCGCCGCGCACGCGCACCGCGTCGTGCGGGTCGACGACGGGCTCATCGTGTCGGACGAAGTCACGCGCGCGGTCGGAGCGGTCTCGTGAACCTCCTCGAAATCCTGCGCTTCGCCGTCCGCGGGCTCACCGCGAACAAGCTGCGCTCGGCGCTCACCACGCTCGGCATCACCATCGGCGTCGCCGCGGTGATCCTGCTCGTCGCGGTCGGCAACGGCGCGTCGGCGGCCATCGCGGCCAGCATCCAGGGCCTCGGCACCAACGTGGTCAACGTCTCCCCGGCGCGCGGCGGCGGGCAGGGCGCTTCGGCGCGGCCGCTGACCGTCCAGGACGCGCACGCGCTCGTCGACCCCGTCGGCGCGCCGGACGTCAAAGCCGCGTCGCCGGTGGTGAACACGACGGCGACCGCGACCTACGGGCAGACGTCGTACGACATCCCCAGCGTCGCCGGCACCGAACCCGCGTACTTCACGACCACCAACCGCGAACTCGCCCAGGGTCAGCTGTTCACCGCCGAAGACGTCACGGCCGCGCGGAAGGTCGTCGTGCTCGGCCCGACGACCGCGGAATCGATCTTCGGCACGGCGGACCCGGTCGGCAAGAACGTGCTGCTCAACAGCATCCAGTTCACCGTGGTCGGCGTGCTGCAGGCCAAGGGCAGCACCGGGCTGCAGAACGCCGACGACGTCGCCATCGCGCCGATCTCGGCCGTCCAGAACTCCCTGGCCGGGTACGGCAGCCTCAGCCAGATCGCCGTCCAGGCCACCAGCGCGGACTCGGTGTCGCTGGCCCAGTCCGAGATCACCGCGATCCTCAACGCCCGCCACGGCATCCGGCTCGGCGGCACCGCCGACTACCAGATCCAGAACTCCGAGCAGCTCCTGGCGACCCGGACGTCGGCGACCGAGACGTTCACCGTGCTGCTGGCGGCGGTCGCGGCGATCTCGCTGCTGGTCGGCGGGATCGGCGTCACGAACATCATGCTCGTCACGGTGACCGAGCGGATCCGCGAAATCGGCATCCGCAAGGCCATCGGCGCCCCGCGCGCGGCCATCCTCGGCCAGTTCCTCGCCGAAGCGACCATGCTCAGCCTGTTCGGCGGGCTGCTCGGCGTCGCGATCGGGCTGGTCGGCAGCCGGTTCACCATCTCCGGGATCAAGCCTGTCGTGGTGCCGTCGTCGATCCTGCTCGCCTTCGCGGTCTCCGCCCTGATCGGGCTGTTCTTCGGCAGCTTCCCGGCGAACCGGGCGGCCAAGCTCCGGCCCATCGACGCCTTGCGGCACGAATAAGGAGTTCCGATGTCTTCCCCCACGACCCCGCCGAGCGCGGAGGAGATCGTCGCGACCCCGGCGGTCGACGGCGACCTGAACGCCGAGATGCGCCGGGCGGCCAAGCCGTTCTCGCGCGCGACGCTGGTGCTGGCCGGGCTCGTCGTCCTCGCGGTCGCGTTCGGCGGCGGCGCCTGGACGCACGCGGCGTTCGGCTCGTCGTCCTCGTCGACGCCCACCCGCACGGCCGGCGGCACCCAGGCTGGTCCGCAAGCCGGGCAACAGGCCGGTGGGTTCCGCGGCGGCCGCGGCACCACCGGCACGGTCGACCGTGTCGACGGCACCACGGTGTACGTCAAGACCGCGCAGGGCACCGAGGTCAAGGTGTCCACATCGGACTCGACCACGGTCGGCGTGACCCAGCAGGCCAAGCTGTCCGACCTCAAGCCGGGCTCGACCGTCGTGGTCCAGGGCCAGGCCGGTGAAGACGGCACGGTCACCGCGCAGGCCATCACCCAAGAGGCTGCTCGCTGACGTTTGCGAGACTGGACGGGTGAGCACTGGAACCGAGCAGTCCAAGGCATGGTTCGAACGCGCGAAGGCGGCCATCCCGGGTGGGGTGAACTCGCCGGTCCGGGCGTTCAACTCCGTCGGCGGCACCCCGCGGTTCATGGTCCGCGGCGAAGGCCCGCACCTGTGGGACGCCGACGGCAACCGCTACGTCGACCTGGTCTCCTCCTGGGGCCCGATGATCCTGGGCCACGCGCACCCGGCGGTCGTCGAGGCGGCGCGCGCGGCGGCGACGTCCGGGCTGTCCTTCGGCACCCCGACGCTCGGTGAGGTCGAGCTGGCCGAGGAGATCATCGGCCGGGTCGAGCCGGTCGAGCGGGTCCGCCTGGTCAACTCGGGCACCGAGGCCACGATGAGCGCGATCCGGCTGGCCCGCGGGTTCACCGGGCGCTCGAAGATCGTGAAGTTCGCCGGGTGTTACCACGGTCACGTCGACGCGCTGCTCGCGCAGGCCGGCTCCGGTGTCGCCACGCTGGGGCTGCCGACGTCGCCGGGCGTCACCGGCGCCCAGGCCGCGGACACGCTGGTGCTGCCCTACAACGACCTCGACGCCGTCCGGAAGGCCTTCGCGGACAACCCGGGCGAGATCGCCGCGGTGATCACCGAGGCCGCGGCAGGCAACATGGGTGCGGTCGCGCCGGACGAAGGCTTCAACGCCGCGCTGCGCGACATCGCCCACGAACACGGCGCGTTGCTGGTCATGGACGAGGTGATGACCGGGTTCCGCGTCTCGCGCGCGGGCTGGTTCGGCCTCGAAGGCGTGGCGGGCGACCTCTACACGTTCGGCAAGGTGATGTCCGGCGGCCTGCCGGCGGCGGCCTTCGGCGGCCGCGCCGACGTGATGGCCAAGCTCGCCCCGGGCGGGCCGGTCTACCAAGCCGGGACGCTGTCCGGGAACCCCGTCGCGGTCGCCACGGGCCTCGCGACGCTGCGCGCGGCCGACGACGCCGTGTACGCGGCTCTCGACGCCAACGCCAAGCGCCTCGGCTCGCTGTTCGAAGCGGCTCTCGGTGAGGTCGGCGTCGCGCACCACGTCCAGTACGCGGGCAACCTGGTGAGCGTGTTCTTCGGCGACCGGCCGGTCCGCGACTACGCCGGCGCGCAGGCGTCCGAGACGTGGCGGTTCCCGCCGTTCTTCCACGCGCTGCTCGACGGAGGCGTGTACGCGCCCCCGAGCGCGTACGAGGCCTGGTTCGTCAACGCGGCCATGGACGACGAAGCGTTCTCGGTGATCGAAGCGGCCCTGCCCGCGGCGGCGCGCGCGGCGGCCGGAGCCGTCCAGTGACCACCGTCGTCCACCTGCTGCGGCACGGCGAAGTGCACAACCCGGAGAAGATCCTCTACGGCCGGCTGCCGGGCTACCGGCTGTCCGAGCGCGGGCAGCGCCAGGCGCTGACGGTCGCCGAGGCCGTCGCGGGCCACGACCTCGCGCACGTCGTCGCGTCGCCGCTGCAGCGCGCGCAGGAGACGGCGGGCCCGATCGCCGCGGCGCACCGGCTCGACATCGCGACCGACGAGGACCTGATCGAGGCGGGCAACCAGTTCGAAGGCCTGCACGTGGCGGTCGGCGACGGCGCGCTGCGCGAGCCTCGCCACTGGCCCAAGCTGGTCAACCCGTTCAAGCCGTCGTGGGGCGAGCCGTACCTCGAAATCGCGCACCGGATGCTCGGCGCGGTCCACCGCGCCCGCGAGGCGGCGGAGGGGCACGAGGCCCTGTGCGTGTCGCACCAGCTGCCGATCTGGACGCTCCGTCGGTTCCTCGAGGGCAAGCGGCTGTGGCACGACCCCCGCCGCCGCCAGTGCTCGCTGGCGTCCCTGACGTCACTGGTCTTCGACGGCGACGCATTGCGGGAGATCGTCTACAGCGAGCCGGCGGGCACCACCGACCCGAAGGTGACCGGGGCATGAAACGGCTGGTCATCGGGGCCGTGGCGGTACTGGCGCTGGCCGGCTGCAGCGCAGGCAAGGACGCGGTGGTGCAGGGGAGCAGCTTCAGCTTCGTCTCCCCGGGCGGCAAGGTCGACATCACCTACGACGCCGCCCAGCGCCAGACCGCCCCGGTGCTGGCGGGCGACGACCTGATGCACGAGGGCAAGCAGCTGTCGCTGGCGGACTTCCCCGGCAAGGTCGTGGTCCTCAACCTGTGGGGCCAGTGGTGCGGGCCGTGCCGCACGGAGGTGCCGGAGCTGGAGTCGCTGGCCCGCCAGGCCCCGGGCATCCAGGTGGTGGGCATCGACGTCCGCGACCCGGCCCGCGAGGTGGCCCAGGACTTCGTCCGCGACCGCCAGCTGACGTACCCGTCGATCTACGACCCGGACGGCCGGGTGCTGCTCAAGCTGAGCGGCTACCCGCGCAACATCATCCCGTCGACGATCGTCCTGGACAAACAACATCGAGTGGCGGCGGTCTTCCTGCGCCCGGTGCTGGCCCAGGACCTCCTCCCGGTAACCCAGCGCCTGGAGGCCGAACCGGCCTGACCGGCAGCGGAACCGGTCCCCATCCAGACCCCGCCCACCACCCCGATCCGAAGCCAGAACACGGACGGGAGTGCCGGGTCAAGGCATCTTTCCCGCCTTGACGCGGTGCTCCCGTCCGTAGTCACAATCGGGCTGCGGGGTGGTGGGCACCGCACGAGCGGCTGCCTGACCGGTCCGCCGCGATGACGTGAATGACTCATTCATGTCCTCCGGCGACAGGGCCCCGGGCAAAGTCGTCGGGGCCGACCGCCCTCGGTCTGAACCGACCGGCGCCGGGCGGCCTGCGGTGTCTTGAATGACTCATTCAAGACCTCCGAAGACCTGAATGAGTCATTCAAGACGTCGGTGAAGCCGCCGTCGGGCAAGCCGCGGCGACTTTGCCCGGGGTCCTGTGCTCCGATGACGTGAATGACTCATTCCTGTCCTCCGACGACATGAATGAGTCATTCACGTCGTCGGGGGCAGGCCTGAACGCCGGGACCAAGGTCCTGAACTGCTGTGACCGAGGTCCTGTGAAGCGGCCCCGGAGTTCTCACCCGGACCTCACTCCCTACCCTCAACGGGGTGAACTCCGTTACCGAGCTGGCGATCTCCGGACCGCTGCTGCTCGCCGCGGGCGTCGCGCTGCTGGCCGGCACCATCTCGTTCGCCTCGCCGTGCGTGGTGCCGCTCGTGCCGGGGTACCTCGCGTACCTCGCCGCGCTCGTCGGGGCGGACGCCCCCGCGGTCAGCGCCGACGAAGAGCGCAAGAAGGGCCGGTGGGCCGTTCTCGGCGCCGCGCTGCTCTTCGTGCTCGGGTTCACCGTCGTGTTCGTCGCCACCCTCGGCACGCTCGTCTGGCTGGCCGACACGCTCGTGCTCAACCAGGACATCCTCCAGCGCATCGGCGGGGTACTGACGATCGCCATGGCGCTGGTCTTCCTCGGCTGGATCCCCGGCCTGCAGCGCGAGGTCCGCTCGCACCACGTCCCGCGCGGCGGCGTCTGGGGCGCGCCGCTGCTCGGCGCGATCTTCGGGCTCGGCTGGACGCCCTGCATCGGCCCGACGCTCTCGGCCGTCACGACGCTGGCCAGCGCCACCGGCGGGGCCGAAGCCCGCGGCTACCTGCTGATCGCCGTCTACTGCCTCGGCCTCGGGCTGCCGTTCCTGCTGATCGCGCTCGGCGCCCGCTGGGCCGTGCGCGCCACCGACTGGGTGCGCCGCCACGGCCGCCAGGTGCAGGTCTTCGGCGGCGTGCTGCTGATGGTCGTCGGCATCCTGCTGGTCACCGGCGTCTGGGGCGACCTGATGGGCTGGCTCCGCAACGAGCTCGCCGGCAACCTGGAGCTGCCGCTGTGACGACCACGGAAGCGCCCCCGAAGACCCCGCAGGGCCCGACGCCGGCGAAGCGGACGTTCGCCTTCATCCGCAACACCTGGCGCGGCCTCACGTCGATGCGCACCGCGCTCGTCCTGCTGTTCCTGCTCGCGCTGGCCGCCCTGCCGGGTGCGCTCCTGCCGCAGCGGAAGCTCAACGCCCCCAAGGTCGACGAGTACATCAGCGCGCACGGCTGGTGGGGCACCCTGCTCGACAAGCTCGAGTTCTACGACGTCTACTCCAGCATCTGGTTCTCGGCCATCTACCTGCTGCTGATGATCTCGCTGGTCGGCTGCCTGACCCCGCGCAGCTTCGACTACGTCAAGGCGATGCGCGCCAAGCCGGTGCTGACCCCGCGCAACCTGGCCCGGATGCCGCACTACCGGCTCGGCCGCGGCAAGTCCGACGTCGGAGCCGAGATCGCGGCCGTCCACAAGCAACTCTCGGGCTGGCGCCGGATCGAGCGCGAGGAAGCCGACGGCGTCCGCACGATCTCCGCCGAACGCGGGTTCCTGCGCGAGACCGGCAACCTCGTCTTCCACTTCAGCATGCTCGGCCTGATCGTGTTCTTCGCGCTGGGCAAGATGTTCGGCTACGAGGGCCAGGTCATCGTCCAGGCCGACGGCGACAGCTTCTGCAACTCCGGCATCTACAACTACGACTCCTTCAACGCCGGGCTGCGCGTCGACGGCACCGACCTCGACCCGTTCTGCGTCAAGGTCAACGACTTCACCGTGCGCTACACCCCGGCCGGCGAGCCGGAGTACTACCACGCGAACATCGAGTACCAGTCCGGCGAAGACCTCGAAACGAACACCTGGCGCCCGTACGGCCTCGAGGTCAACTCGCCGCTGCGGACCGCGGGCGACCGCGTCTACCTGCTCGGCCAGGGGTACTCGCCGCAGTTCACCGTCACCTTCCCGGACGGCAGCAAGCGCACCCAGAACACCCAGTGGCGCACGGTCGACCCGACCACGATGCTCGCCGAGGGCGCGACGAAGTTCGACCAGCCCGGCGTCACCGACGAGGTGCAGCGGCGGACCCGCCAGCTCGCCGTCACCGGCCTGTTCGCCCCGACGTCCTTCATGCACGGCAACGTCCTCACGTCGTCGGCGCCGGAGCTGAAGGACCCGTCCGTGGCCGTCGACATCATGCGCGGCGACCTCGGCCTCGACGCCGGGCGCGGGCAGTCGGTGTTCGAGATCGACCAGTCGCTGGTGGACGACGGCAGGCTGAAGAAGGTCGCCCGCGAGAACCTCAAGGTCGGCCAGGAGATCAAGCTCGACGACGGCACGAAGGTCCGCTTCGACGGCGTCAACCACTGGGTTTCCCTGCAGGTCTCCCACGACCCGACGCAGGGGTTCGTGCTCGGCTTCGCCATCGCGATGTTCCTCGGCCTCGGCGCGTCACTGCTGGTCAAGCGGCGGCGGCTGTGGGTGCGGGTGAAGCCGGGGACCGAAGACGACCCGGGTACCGTGATCGAGGTCGCCGGGCTGGCCCGCACCGACCAGGCCGGGTACGGCGAAGAGTTCCACCGGATCAGTGAACGCCTGATCAGTGGTCAGAAGGGCTGAGGCATGCCGATCAACGAGACGCTGTCGACCTACAGCGACTGGCTCTACACCACCGCCGCGGCGATCTACGTCGTCGCGCTGATGATGACGCTGATCGAGCAGGGCTTCGGCGCCAAGGGCCGGCTCGCCACCGAGCGGGCGAAGCTCCGCGCGCGCGAGCTCGTCGGCGCCGGCGGCCCGCCCGTCGAAGAGGTCCCGGCCACGCCGCGCACGTCCGGCCGTCCCGAGCGGATCGGCAAGATGGGCGCGTCGCTGCTCGTGCTCGGCGCGCTGCTGCAGCTGTCGGCGATCGTGCTGCGCGGGCTCGCCGTGCACCGCGCGCCGTGGGGCAACATGTACGAGTACGGCATGGCGGTCACCTTCATCACGGTGGTCACCTGGATCCTCGTGATGTGGAAGTTCCCGGTCCGGCACCTCACCGGCTTCCTGCTGCTGCCCGTCGTGATCCTGATGTTCATCAACGGCACGCTGCTGTACACGATCGCGGCGCCGGTCCAGCCCGCGCTGCAGTCGTACTGGCTGGTCATCCACGTCTCGGCGGCCATCATCGGCTCGGGCGTGTTCCTGGTCCCGGGCGTGGCGAGCGTGCTGTACCTGTTCCGCGCGGCCTACGAGAAGGACGAGACGAAGTTCGCCCGGTTCGCCTCGAAGCTGCCCGCGGCCGACGTCCTCGACCGGATCGCCTACCGGACCACCATCTTCGCCTTCCCGGTGTTCACCTTCGGCGTGCTCTGCGGCGCCGTCTGGGCCGAGTCGGCGTGGGGCCGGTTCTGGGGCTGGGACCCCAAGGAGACCGTCGCGTTCATCGCCTGGGTGGTCTACGCGGCGTACCTGCACTCGCGGGCGACCGCGGGCTGGCGCGGGGCCCGGGCCGCGGCCATCAACATCGTGGGGTTCGCCGCGATCATCTTCAACCTGTTCTTCGTGAACCTCGTCACGGCGGGCTTGCACTCCTACGCCGGGGTGGGCTGAGCGTCCCGCGGGGACTCCGACTACCGTCGTGACCGGGGGAGTGCGATGTCGGGCGGAGTGCGCGGAGGTTTACACCGGTGACCGGACCCAGCGAAGAATCGGCTCCTGGCCACCCCGAACAGGCTGAACCGGCCGCTGCCCCGCAGCAACCGGGCTTGTTCGCCGAGGATCGGACGGACTCCCACCCGCACCCGGAGACGTCCGGGGCCTACGACGTGCAGCCCACGCAGGCCGTCCCGCCGCCGCCCAACCCGGCGGTGTCCGGCCCGCACCAGGTCAACCCGGCCGTCTCGGGGCCGCACCAGGTGCCCCAGGGGCAGCCGTACGGCTACGACCAGAACCTGCCCCCGCTGCAGCCGCAGTACGGCGACCCGGCGCAGCAGTACGCCCAGGCCCAGTACCCGCAGCAGCAGCCGGGCCTGCCGCAGCCCCAGGGCGGGCGGCACGCGGCGCCGCCGCAGCAGCAGCACCCGGGCCACGGCCACGACCTGTCGACGGCGCACCTGGTCAAGCAGGTCAAGCGACCCCCGCAGTCCGGCTGGCGCAAGGCCCTCTACGTCGGCAGCGGCAAGCTGGTCAACCCGGGGGAGAGCCCAGCGGACACCCGCCGCCGCGAGCTGATCGCGCGCGTCAACCAGCCCCTGCGCGGCTGCTACAAGATCGCGATGCTGTCGCTGAAGGGCGGCGTCGGCAAGACCACGGTGACGACGACGCTGGGTGCGACGTTCGCTTCCCTGCGCGGTGACCGGGTGGTCGCCGTGGACGCGAACCCGGACCGCGGCACGCTGTCGCAGAAGCTCCCGCTGGAGACCACGGCGACGGTCCGCCACCTGCTGCGCGACGCGGCCCGCATCACGCGCTACAGCGACGTCCGGTCCTACACGTCCCAGGGCTCGAGCCGGCTGGAAATCCTCGCCAGCGAGCAGGACCCGGCCGTGTCGGAGGCCTTCTCCGAGGACGACTACCGGCGGACGGTCAACCTGCTGGAGCACTTCTACAACATCGTGCTCACCGACTGCGGCACCGGCCTGATGCACTCGGCGATGAAGGGCGTCCTGGACGTCGCGGACGCGCTGGTGGTCGTCTCGTCCGGCTCGGTCGACGGCGCCCGCAGCGCCTCGGCGACGCTGGACTGGCTCGAGGCTCACGGCTACGGCGAGCTGGTGAAACGCTCGGTCGCGGTGATCAACTCGGTCCGCCCCAAGGGCGGCTCGGTCGACCTCGACAAGCTGTCGGCCCACTTCGGCGCGAAGGTCCGCGCGGTCTGCAAGGTGCCGTTCGACCCGCACCTGGAGGAAGGCGCGGAGATCGAGCTGGACCGGCTCACCGGCGACACGCGCTTGGCGCTGCTGGAGCTGGCGGCCACCGTCGCAGACGGCTTCGCGACCCCGCTCTCGCAGGGCTACCGCTGAGCCGCTCGCCCACCCGGTCGTGAGTGTTCAGTCGGGTTCTAACCCGACTCGCCACTCACGACGGGCTGCGGGGAAGGTAAAGCCTCGCTCAGCCCTCTTCGTCCCGGCGCTTGCGCTGCTGTTCGGCCAGCTGGCGCAGGAAGTCGGGGTCGTCGTCCGGGGCGAGCGGGGCGCGGCGCGGGGTCGAAGGCACCATCCGCTGGCCGGCGAACGACCGCCACAGGAGCAGGGCGACGACCAGCGCGCCGACCGCCGCGAGCAGAGCGAGCATGCCGGATCCTTCCGTGTGGGTCCCCCGAGGTTAGCCTCTTCGGCCGGGTTTCGGCTCCCGCGACGTCACGCGGGTGACGCGGCGAACGAAAAGGGGCCGCGCGGGACGGGGTGCTTCCCCGTACCCGACACGGCCCCGCGCCGGAGCTGGTTCAGGCGTTGCGCGCCGGTTCGCTGGCGTCGGTGGTCAGCTCGGCCAGGAGCTCGTTCACCTCGGACTCCCGGAACCGCCGGTGCCCGCCCGGGGTCCGGATGGAGCCGATGCGGCCCGCCGTCGCCCACCGCGTCACCGTCTTGGGGTCCACCCGGAACAGCGCTGCCACCTCTCCTGGGGTGAGCAGGCGTCCGCCCATCGTCGCGGTCATTTTCCGCCTCCTTAACGAACTCACTGCTATACCGGAGGCATCCGGGCCCTTCTGCCCGTCGCGCCGGGGTAGCCAACACGGCAATCGTTGCACTTCACCCGTCAGGTACTCGAACGGTTGTCCAAGAGTAAAGAGCCCTTAAAGGTCAAAACGGACAGTTTGTTGACGGTCCGCAACTTATTGTTCCGTGACGTGAAGTGCGGAAACGCCGTCGCTGCCGGTCGCCGGCCGCGAGGTGTGGTGCCAATGGGGGATTGTCCAACCGCATAGAGTGATCCCCGTGGATCAGTTGGACCGGAAGATCATCGCGGCGTTGCGCATCAACGGACGGGCCACCTACGCCGACCTCGGGCGGGCCGTCGGGCTGTCCGCCTCATCGGTGCACGAGCGGGTCGGCAAGCTGGAAGCCGCCGGCGTGATCACCGGCTACCACGCGGTCGTCGACCCGAGCTCGGTCGGGCTCGGCGTCACCGCCCTCGTCGGCATCCATCCCACCGACACCGCGACCGAGGACGACGTCGCCCAGGCGCTCGGCGAGCTCGACGAGGTCGAGAGCTGCTACGCGGTCGCGGGCGACGAGGCGTTCGTCATCAAGGTGCGCGTCGCGACCGTCGACGAGCTGGAGCGGAGCCTGGGCCGGCTCCGCCGCATCCCCGGCGTCGGGCGGACGAACACCACGGTCGTGCTCTCGACCCGGTTCGAAGGCCGCCCGAACAACGCGGGCCTGCAGAAGGACCGGGCCGGCGGGGCGTAGCCTGCTTTGGTGTGAGCGACGAGAAGGCCGGAAACCTGCCGCGTGACCTGACGCTGTACCTGCTGGCGCGGTTCGTGCTGGTCGGGGCGATCGCGTGGGGCCTGTCCCTGGCCGGCGTGCCGCTGCTGGTGGCGCTGCTCATCGGCCTGGTCGTCGGGCTCCCGCTGGGCCTGCTGCTGTTCCGCGGCCTCAACGCCAGGGTCACGGCCGGCCTGGCGAAGCGCAACGAGAAGCGCGCCCGGGCCCGTGCCCAGCTGCGCGCGCAGCTCCGCGGCGACTCGGCCGGGCAGCCGGAATGAGCCACAGCCGCAGCTGGGTCCGCGAAGCCGTCCGGATCATCGAGGCCGACGCCAACCGCAGCGCCGACACGCACCTGCACGTCTTCCCGCTGCCCCCGGAGTGGGGCATCGACCTCTACCTCAAGGACGAGTCCGTCCACCCGACCGGCTCGCTGAAGCACCGCCTCGCCCGGTCGCTGTTCCTGTACGGGCTGGTCAACGGCCAGATCGGGCCGGACACCGTGCTCGTCGAGGCCTCCAGCGGCTCGACCGCGGTGTCCGAGGCCTACTTCGCCCGGATGCTCGGGCTGCGCTTCATCACGGTCGTGCCGCGGCGCACGTCCCGGGAGAAGATCGCCCTCATCGAGTTCTACGGCGGCGAGTGCCACTACGTCGACGAAGCCCCGGCCATGTACCCGGAGGCCGAGCGGCTCGCGGCCGAGTGCGGCGGGCACTACCTCGACCAGTTCACCTACGCCGAGCGCGCGACGGACTGGCGCGGCAACAACAACATCGCCGAGTCGGTGTTCGCGCAGATGCGCTCGGAACGCCACCCGGTGCCGGCGTGGATCGTGGTCGGCGCGGGCACCGGCGGCACGAGCGCGACCTTCGGCCGGTACGTCCGCTACAAGCGCCACACCACGAAGATCTGCGTGGTCGACCCGGAGAACTCGTCGTTCTACGGCGCCTGGGAAACCGGCGCCCTCGACTACGCCACCGGCATGCCGTCGCGGATCGAAGGCATCGGCCGCCCGCGCTGCGAGCCGTCGTTCGTGCCCGGCGTCATCGACGAGATGTTCCGGATCCCCGACGCGGGCTCGCTGGCGGCCGTCCGCCTGCTGCGCGAGCGCACCGGCCACTGGGCGGGCGGCTCGACCGGCACCAACCTCTACGGCGCCTTCCGGCTCATCTCCCGGATGGTCGAGGACGGCCAGGCGGGCAGCGTCGTGACGCTCCTCTGCGACGGCGGCGAGCGGTACGCGCACACGTACTACAACGACGAGTGGCTGGCCCAGCAGGGCCTGGACCTGGCGCCGCACACGGCGTTGTTCGAGGAGTTCCTGACGACCGGGAAGTTCTTCGTCCCGGAGAGCTAGAGGTTCACGGTGATCGCCGTGACCACCGCCCACAGGAGCATCGCCAGGCCGGTGTCCCGCAGGGCGGGGATCAGCTCACGCCCGGACTTCCCGCCGTGGACGGCGCCCACCGCGGGCAGCAGCAGGGCGATGCTGATCACGGGCAGGAACGCCAGCGGGTAACCCGTGACCGCCAGTACCACGCTGAGCACGTACGGAACCGTGATCAGCACCAGGTACAGCCGCCGGGTGCCGCCGTCGCCGAGGCGGGTGGCCAGGGTGCGCTTGCCGGACTCGATGTCGGTCGGGATGTCGCGCAGGTTGTTGGCCGTCAGGACCGCCGTGGAGAACGACCCGACCGCGACCGCGCACGCCAGCGCGGCCCAGCTGACCCGGCCCGCCTGGACGTACACCGTGCCGAGCACGCCGGCCAGCCCGAAGAACACGAACACGGCGATCTCGCCGAAGCCGTAGTAGCCGTAGGGCTTCTTGCCGCCGGTGTAGAACCACGCGCCGAGGATGCACAGCGCGCCCATCGCCAGCAGCCACCAGTGCCCGCTGGTGACCACCAGCACGAGCCCCAGCACCCCGGCCAGCCCCAGCGAGACCAGCGCGGCGGTCAGCACGGCCTTCGGCGCGGCCACCCCCGACCCGACCAGCCGCAGCGGCCCGACGCGGTTCTCGTCCGTGCCGCGGATGCCGTCGGAGTAGTCGTTGGCGTAGTTGACGCCGACGATCAGCGAGAGCGAGACCAGCAGCGCCAGCACCGAACGCCACCAGGAAAACGCGTCCAGCGCGATCGCCGCGCCGACCCCCGCCACCACCGGCGCCACCGCGTTGGGCAGCGTCCGCGGGCGGGCCCCCTCGATCCACTCGCTCACTGAAGCCATGGCGCCATTCAACGCCATGTCGATCAGTGACCGGCGGGAACCCGTTCAAGCCCTGCGCAAGGTCTGCGCAAGGTGGCGGGAGCACGGTGGAGGCAGCCCGGCGGGACCCGCGTCATCGAGGGGTTGGCGCGGTGCCCGCCGGGCGGACCGGGGCTCAGTCGGTCGGGGGCAGCTGCCAGGTGAGCTGGCCGCTGTTCGGGTCCACGGCGGGGCCGTCGGCCAGCGCGGCGCCCGCGGGAAGGAGGACCCCCAGGGCGACGGCGGTGCTGATCAGAGCGGTACGAAACCAGCGCGTCATGGTGGGTAGCCAAGCGTGCGCACGCCGTGAATGTCAACGAAGTGCCGCCATTCAGCCGTGCGAACCCGGCTGGAGCCGGGTCTTCACCGCCGCCCGGTCGATCTTTCCCGGCCCGCGCAGGGGCAGCTCGGTGCCGAATTCGATGCGCTTGGGGGCCGAGGCAGGCCCGAGTTCCGCGCGGACCGCCGCGCGCAGGTCACCCGGCTCACCTGCTGGGACGACCAGCGCGACCACGGCCTCGCCCCACTCCGGGTCCGCCACGCCGACCACGCACGCGTCGCGGACGCCGGGCTGCGCGCACAGCACGCGTTCGATGGCGTTCGCCGACACCTTCACGCCACCGGTGTTGATCATGTCGTCGGCGCGGCCGAGCACCTCGATCCGGCCGTCGTCGTGGCGGATGCCGCGGTCGGAGGTGGTGAACCAGCCGTCGGCGAACGCGTCCGCGGTGAGGTCGGGGCGGCGCCGGTAGCCGTGGGCGAGGACGGCACCGGCGACGCGGATCCGCCCGTCGGCGAGGTCGACCTGGACGCCGTCGAGCGGGAAGCCGTCGTAGACGCAGCCGCTGGCCGTCTCGCTCATCCCGTACGCCGGCACGATCCGGACCCCGGCGCCGGCGGCGCGTTCCCGCAACGCCGGTGTCGTCGCGGCGGCGCCGAGGACGATCGCGTCGAAGGTGCGGGCCGCGGCGAGCCCGGCGCCGCCGTCGTCGAGTAGGCGGACCAGCTGGGTGGGGACCAGCGCGGTGTAGCGCGGGCCGCCGGTGAGCTTCGCGGCCGCGGCGGCGAAGTCGTCCGGGCGGAAGCCGGTGCCGGTCAGGAACACCGGGGTGGTCTCCGCCAGGAGCGACCGGACGAGGACCTGCAGCCCGCCGATGTACTGCGCCGGGGTGGCCAGCAGCCAGTGGCCGGGGCCACCGAGCCGGGTGTGCGTGGCCTCGGCGGACGCGATCAGCGCGCGGGCCGAGAGCAGCACGCCCTTCGGCGCGCCGGTCGAGCCGGAGGTGGCGATGACCACGGCCGTGTCCGGCTCGGCGGGCTCGTCCGGGGCCATCGCGTCGCGCAGCGCGGGGTCGGTGAACGGCAGCACCGCCGGGCCGCCGCCGAGCGCGTCCGCGACCGCGCGCCGCAGGGTCTCGAGGGCCTCGGGGGAGCCGTCGAGGGGGATCGGGAGCAGCTCAGTAGTAATAGGGGACGTCCTTGAAGTCGGGGTCGCGCTTCTGCAGGAACGCGTCGCGGCCTTCGACGGCTTCGTCCTGCATGTAGGCCAGGCGGGTGGTCTCGCCGGCGAACAGCTGCTGGCCGACCATGCCGTCGTCGGTGAGGTTGAACGCGTACTTGAGCATCCGCTGCGCCGTCGGCGACTTGCCGACGATCGTCCACGCCCAGTCCAAGGCCTCTTTTTCGAGGTCGGCGTGCGGGACGACGGCGTTGACCGCGCCCATCTGGTGCATCTGCTCGGCGGAGTACTCGCGGCCGAGGAAGAAGATCTCGCGGGCGAACTTCTGCCCGACCATCTTCGCCAGGTAGGCCGAGCCGTAGCCGGCGTCGAACGAGCCGACGTCGGCGTCGGTCTGCTTGAACTTCGCGTGCTCGGCCGAGGCGAGGGTGAGATCGCACACCACGTGCAGGGAGTGCCCGCCGCCGGCGGCCCAGCCCGGCACGACCGCGATCACCGGTTTCGGCAGGAACCGGATCAGCCGCTGGACCTCGAGGATGTGCAGCCGGCCTGCCTGCGCGGGGTCCACCGTGTCGGAGGTCTCGCCGCTCGCGTACTGATAGCCGGAGCGTCCGCGAATACGCTGGTCACCACCGGAGCAGAACGCCCACCCGCCGTCCTTGGGCGAGGGGCCGTTGCCGGTGAGCAGGACGCAGCCGACGTCCGAGCTCATCCGGGCGTGGTCCAGCGCCCGGTAGAGCTCGTCGACGGTGTGCGGGCGGAAGGCGTTGCGGACCTCCGGGCGGTCGAACGCGACGCGTACGACGCGTTTGCCGCCGCGGCTCTCAGCGGAGCGGTGGTAGGTGATGTCGGTGAAGGCGAAACCTTCGACCTCGGTCCACGCGGCGGGGTCGAACAGCTCGGAAACTCGGGCGTCATCCACGTTTGGGAGAATAGGACCTGTGGACATCTCTGATCTGCTTGGAGCCTGCCGGTGAACCCTTCCACCGCGCAGGCCAGGGTGATCGTCGACGAACTCGTCCGCAACACCGTTTCGCACGTCGTCCTCTGCCCGGGCTCCCGCAACGCGCCGCTGTCGATCGCGCTCTACGACGCGGCGGCGGCCGGGAAGCTGCAGCTCCACGTCCGCATCGACGAGCGCGGCGCCGCGTTCTTGGCCCTCGGCATCGCCGCCCGCACCGGCCGCCCGGTGGCCGTGCTCTGCACGTCCGGCACCGCGGCCGCCAACTTCCACCCGGCGGTCCTGGAGGCCGACCGCGCGGGCGTCCCGCTGATCGTGCTGACCGCCGACCGGCCGCCCGAGCTTCGCGCGGCCGGTGCGTCGCAGGTCATCGACCAGCACCAGCTCTACGGCGACGCCATCCGGTACTTCGACGAGCTGGCCGTCGCCGAGCGGCGGGCCGGGCAGAACTCGTACTGGCGCAGCCAGATCTGCCGCGCCTGGAACGCTGCCTACGGCGAGTGGCGCTGCGGGCCGGTGCACCTGAACATCCCGTTCCGCGAGCCGCTCGTGCCCGACGTGGACGACGACGGCGAGTGGTACGAGTCCCTGGACGGCCGTCCTGACGGGTCCCGGTGGACCGAGCTGCCGGACTTCGGCGCGCTGCCGTCGTTCGTGGTGCCCTCGGCGCGGCACGGTCTGGTGATCGCGTGCGACACCGGCGTCCAGGCGGCCAGCGAGTGGGCCGAGCAGCACGGCTGGCCGGTGATTTCGGAGACCGGCGGGATCGGGCTGTCCGGCGGGACGGCGATCTCGTCCGGCGCGTGGCTGCTGGGCGTCGAGGAGTTCATCTCGCGGCACAAGCCGGAGCAGGTGCTCTGCCTCGGCCGCCCGACGGTGTTCCGGCAGATCCAGAAGGTGCTCTCGGACGCGTCGGTCGAGGTGCTGCTGGTCCGGCCGGACTCGGACTGGCCGGCGCCCGCGCACAACGTCCGGCAGGTCGGGCAGTGGTTCGACGAGCCGACCAAGCCGTCCGACCCGGAGTGGCTGGCGAGCTGGCGCCGCGCCGACGAGGCGGCCGCGTCCGCCGTCGCCGCGACGCTGGCCGAGGAGCCGTGGCCCAGCGGGCTGCGCGTGGCGACCGAGCTGGTGGACGCGCTGCCGCCGGACTCGCTGCTGGTCGTGGGCTCGTCCAACCCGACCCGGGACGTGGCGCTGGCCGGGCGGCTGCGCCCGGACGTCCTGGTGCACCGCAACCGCGGCGTCGCCGGCATCGACGGCACGGTGTCCACGGCGATCGGCGCCGCGTACGTCCACCGCGGCCCGTCGTACGCGCTGCTGGGCGACCTGACGTTCCTGCACGACGCGTCCGGCCTGCTGACCGGCCCGGCCGAGCAGCGCCCGGACCTGACGATCGTGGTGCTCAACGACGACGGCGGCGGCATCTTCTCGCTGCTGGAGCAGGGCGCGCCGGAGCACTCGGCGAGCTTCGAGCGCGTCTTCGGCACGCCGCACGGCGCCGACCTGGGCGCGCTGTGCGCCGGCTACCGCGTCCCGCACGTCGTGGCGGAGACGCTCACGGAGTTCCGGGCCGCGCT
>NZ_JAAGNB010000391.1:0-10032 GCF_010550475.1 Amycolatopsis sp. SID8362 | reverse complement strand
CGCGGAGCTGCTCGGCGCGCCGGAGGTCGGGGCGCCCGACGTCGGCGTGCCGGTGGCAGGCGGCGGCGTCGGCTGCGGCGGCACGACCGGCTGGGTCGCGTTCGCGACGACCTTCCGGAAGCCCAGCTTCGCGGTCTTGCCCAGGTTCTTGGCCTGGTCGCCCTGCTCGCCGGGGACCGTGATGACGACGTTGTTGCCGTCGAGGAGGACCTCGGTGCCGCTGACGCCGATCCCGTTGACGCGCCGTTCGATGATCTGGCGCGCCTGGTTCAGGGACTCCCGCGTCGGCTGGCCGCCGTCGGGGGTGCGGGCGGTGAGCGTGACCCGGGTGCCGCCCTGCAGGTCGATGCCCAGCTTCGGGGTCGGCTTGTGGTTGCCGGTGAGGAACACCAGCGCGTACAAGACGATCACGATCAGGGCGAACAGGGCGAGATAGCGTCCCGGGCGGAGATGCCCGGCTGAAGCTGCCACAGTGCTTCGGTCTCCTCGGACGGGGTGGACCCCAACGTTGCGGTGCCCGCCCGGAGGGTTACCGGGAGGGACTGTGTGCGATTCACTCCCGGGCACGGGTATGACGGCGGACACGCACGCAGCACCGAGACACTACTCGGTGCTGCGTGAGCCCGGCGTTGCAGGCCACACCGACTTTCGTCGGGGCTTTCGGCGCGTGCCCGGGAGGGAGCGCGGGGTTACTTCTTGCCGTGCTCCAGCGGCGGCGCCACCTGCGCGGTGGTCTGCGGCTCTTCGGTCTTGACGCTGGCGTCGGACTCGATGATCGACTCCTCGGCGGGGGCCTCCGCCTCGTCGGCGGAGTCCTCGTCGGTCTCGACGACGGGCTCGACCTTCTCGCGGACCGCGAGCCGCAGCCAGGTGGTGACGACGCCGGGGGCGATCTCGATGTCGATCGTGGTGTCGCCCGAAGCGTCGGCGACGGTGCCGTAGAGACCCGAGGTGGTCATCACGCGGTCACCGGGCGCCAGGCTGCTCTGCAGTTCCTGCTGCGCGGCCTGCTGCTTCTTCTGCTTCCGCGTGCTCATCACCAGCGGCACCGCGAGGACGAGCACGAGCAGCAGGGGCAGCAATAGCTGTTGCATGATTCTCCGTTCGACGGACACCGGGCCCAGCCGAAATGTCCGGTTTTTGGGTATGTGCTCCTGTCAAGTGTGCCAGGTACCAGCGCGGACGCCAGCACCCACCCGCCGGTTCCGGCCGCTCAGTCCTGCTCGAACGACGGGAGCCCGCCCAGGCCGGGGCGCCCTGGGTGATCGGCGGGCGGCACCAGCCCGAGGTGCTCCCAGGCGGCCGCCGTGGCGACCCGGCCCCGTGGGGTGCGCGCGAGCATACCGGCGCGCACGAGGTAGGGCTCACACACCTCTTCCACGGTCGTCGCCTCCTCCCCCACGGCGACCGCCAGCGTCGAAATGCCCACCGGCCCGCCGCCGAACGACCTGGTCAGCGCGGTGAGGACGGCGCGGTCGAGCCGGTCGAGGCCGAGCTCGTCGACGTCGTAGACGGCGAGCGCCGCACGGGCGACTTCGAGGGTCACCTTGCCGTCCGCGCGGACCTCGGCGTAGTCGCGGACGCGCCGCAGCAGCCGGTTCGCGATCCGGGGCGTGCCCCGCGAGCGCCCGGCGATCTCCTGGCAGCCGTCGCGGTCGATCGGGATGTCGAGGATCGTCGCCGCGCGGCGGACGACCAGCTCCAGCTCGGTGTCGGTGTAGAACTCCATCTGACCGGTGAAGCCGAACCGGTCGCGCAGCGGCCCGGTCAGCGAGCCCGACCGCGTGGTCGCCCCGACCAGCGTGAACGGCGCGATCTCCAGCGGGATGCTGGTGGCGCCCGGTCCCTTGCCGACCACGACGTCGACCCGGAAGTCCTCCATCGCGAGGTAGAGCATCTCCTCGGCGGGGCGGGCGATCCGGTGGATCTCGTCGATGAACAGGACGTCGCCGGGCGCGAGGTTGGACAGCATCGCGGCGAGGTCGCCGGCGCGTTCGAGGGCCGGGCCCGAGGTGATCCGGATGGCCGCGCCCAGCTCGGCGGCGACGATCATCGCCATCGACGTCTTGCCCAGCCCGGGCGGGCCGGACAGCAGGACGTGGTCGGGCGGCACGCCGCGGCGGCGCGCGCTCTCCAGCACCAGCTCCAGCTGCTCGCGCACGCGCGGCTGGCCGACGAACTCGTCGAGCTTGCGCGGCCGCAGCGTGCCTTCGACGTCCCGGTCGCCGGTCTGGGCCCACGCCGAAAGGGCGTCGTCCTCGTCCACGGCTTCATACTCCACGGCCGCGTCCTACCGCTTCCGGCCGAGGGTGGCCAGTGCGGCGCGCAGCACGCTGGCCGTCGTGTGGCCGTCGCCGTCGGCGAGGACCTTGTCGACGGCCTGCTCGGCCTGCTTGGCCGGGAACCCGAGCCCGGCCAGCGCCTCGACGACCTCCGAGCGGAGCGCGCCAGGCGCGGTGACCGCGGGCGCGCCGTCGGGGCCGCCGAGCGCGCTGACCTTGTCCCGCAGTTCGAGGGTCAGCCGTTCCGCGCCCTTGCGGCCGATGCCGGGCACCGACGTGAGCACGGTGATGTTGCCTTCGACCAGCGCGGCGCGCAGCTTGTCGGGGTCGAGCACGGCGAGGGTCGCGAGCGCGAGCCGCGGCCCGATCCCGGACACCGTCTGCAGCAGCCCGAACAGCTCGCGCGCGTCGGCGTCGGCGAACCCGAACAGCGTCAGCGAGTCTTCGCGCACGACCAGCGCCGTGTGCAGCCGGGCCTCTTCGCCGCGGCGCAGGGTGGCGAGGGTCGCCGGGGTGGCCTGCACGGCGAAGCCGACCCCGCCGACCTCGACCACGACGTGGTCCAGCCCGACCGAGAGGACTTCTCCGCGTACCGACGAGATCATCGTGCTGCTCCTGGGTTCTTCGCCTGCTTCGCCGCGGCGGCGATGCGGGCCTTGTGGGTGCGGGCCATTTCGGCGGCGCGGGCTTCGGCCTCGGCGAGCCGCGCGCGCATCGGCTCCCGCCAGAGGTGGCAGATGGCCAGCGCGAGGGCGTCCGCGGCGTCGGCGGGCTTGGGCGCGACCTCGAGGTTGAGCAGCCGCATCACCATGGCGGTGACCTGCGCCTTGTCCGCGCGGCCCGACCCGCTGACGGCGGCCTTCACCTCGCTCGGCGTGTGGAACACGACCGGCAGGCCGCGGCGCGCGGCCGCGAGCGCGACCACCCCACCCGCCTGCGCGGTGCCCATCGCCGTCCGGACGTTGTGCTGGGCGAAGACGCGCTCGACGGCCACGGCCTGCGGCTTGTACCTGTCCAGCCAGCGTTCGACCTCGTCGGAGATGCCGAGCAGCCGGTGCGCCAGGTCGGCGTCGGGTGGCGTCCGCACCACGTCGACGGCGACGCAGCGGACGGCCCGGCCCTTTCCGCCGTCGACCACCCCCAGGCCGCACCTGGTCAGACCGGGGTCGACCCCGAGCACCCGCACCCGCTTTTCCCTCCGCCGCGAACATCCGTTCGAGTTCGCAGGCTACTGGGCGCGGCCTCCGGCAGGATGGGTGACATGCCGGAGCCGTCGGATTTCGTCACCCACCTGGGTCTTCAGCCGCTGCCCGTCGAAGGCGGGCGGTGGGCGCAGAGCTGGCGCTCGGACACCGGGTCCGCGATCTACTACCTGCTCGTCGCGCCCGAGTTCTCCGCACCGCACCGGCTGGACCGCGTCGAGGTGTACGCCCACCACGCGGGCGCGCCGGCCGCGATGCTGCTGCTGCACGAGGACGGCTCGGTCGAGCGGCCGGTGCTCGGGACCGACGTCGTCGCCGGGGAGCGCCCGCAGGTGGTGGTGCCCGCCGGGACGTGGCAGGCGACCGTGACGACCGGTTCGTGGAGCCTGCTGGGCACCGTCGTGGTGCCGCCGTACACCGACGACTGCGTGGAGTTCGCGACCGCCGCGGACCTCGCGCTGCGGTACCCCGAAGCGGCCGCCGACCTGCGGAAGTTCTAGGGACCGTCGACGCCCGGGGTCCAGCTCTCGGGGTCGCCGCTCTCGGTCAGCACCGGCTGCCACTGCGCGAAGCCTTCGGGAGCGTCCGGGTGCCAGGGGAACTTGCCCTCCGGCGTCGCGACGATCAGCTGCAGCGCCGGGAAGTCGCCGTCGGGGTAGATGAGGAAGGCGGTGCCGAAGTACTCGGGGTAGTGCCCCTTGTTGACCCGCTCGAGGACGACCGGGACGCCGTCGAAGAAGTCGTCGTAGCGCTTGCCGACCTCGAAGATCTCGCCGTTGGCCGCGCGGTCGACGTAGGCGTCGAGCAGCACCTGGCCCATTTGGTCCGGCAGCCCGACCACGACGGCTTCCGGCACGTGGTGCAGCGCCCACGCGCAGGCGGTGAAGCAGTAGCCGGCGCCCTCGTCGTCCGCCGCGACGGTGATGACCGCGTTGCCGCGTTCCTTGGCCTGCCCTTCGATCCAGGCGACGAGACGCTGTTCGTCGGGCGTCAGTTCGGCGGCGAGATCGGCGGAAGCGGCGGGGGTCGTCGAGGTCACGGCGCACATTCTGCCTGACAAGCCCCCGACAGCCCAGTGCCCGGGCCGGAAAGTTTCCGGCCCGGGCACTGATTCCTTGCGAGGCAAGGGAAAACTCAGCCGACTTCGGCGAGCACCTCATCGGACACGTCGAAGTTCGCGTAGACGTTCTGGACGTCGTCGCAGTCCTCGAGGGCGTCGATCAGCTTGAAGACCTTCTTCGCGCCGTCGGCGTCCAGCGGGACGCTGACCGACGGGAGGAACGTCAGTTCCGCCGACTCGTACTCGAACCCGGCCTCCTGCAGCGCCTTGCGCACCGGGACCAGGTCGCCGCCCTCGGAGACGATCTCGAAGCTCTCGTCGAGGTCGTTGACTTCTTCGGCGCCCGCGTCCAGGACCGCCATCAGGACGTCGTCCTCGGTCGCGTCGCCCTTCGGCATGATCACGACACCCTTGCGGGTGAACATGTAGGCTACCGAGCCCGGGTCGGCGAGGGAGCCGTTGTTGCGCGTGAGCGCGGTGCGGACCTCCATCGCGGCGCGGTTCTTGTTGTCGGTGAGGCACTCGATCAGCACCGCCACGCCGTTCGGGCCGTAGCCCTCGTACGTGATGTTCTGCCAGTCGGCGCCGCCCGCCTCTTCACCGGCGCCGCGCTTGCGGGCGCGCTCGATGTTGTCCTGCGGGACCGAGTTCTTCTTCGCCTTCTGGATGGCGTCGTAGAGCGTGGGGTTGCCGTCCGGGTCGCCACCACCGGTGCCCGTGCGGGCGGCCACCTCGATGTTCTTGATCAACCGCGCGAAGAGCTTGCCGCGCTTCGCGTCGAGGTTGGCCTTCTTGTGCTTCGTGGTGGCCCACTTGGAGTGGCCGCTCATCTCTCCTCCATCTGTTCCGTACCCCGGCCGGGCACCGCGTCTCAGGCTGCCTTCCGCACGAGGTCGACGAACAGCCGGTGCACCCGCACGTCGGGCGTCAGCTCCGGGTGGAACGCGGTCGCCAGCACCGCCCCCTGCCGGACCGCGACGATCCTAGCGGTCTCGTCCGCCACGCCGGGCACGCCGCTGACCGTGGCGAGCACCTCGACGCCGTCCCCGGCCTTCTCGACCCAGGGCGCCCGGATGAACACCGCGTGCACCTTTTCGTCGACCCCGGCGAAGTCGAGGTCGGCCTCGAAGGAGTCGACCTGCCTGCCGAAGGCGTTGCGCCGGACGACGACGTCGAGCCCGCCGAGCTGCTGCTGGTCGGGCCGCCCGTCGAGGGTCTGCCGCGCCAGCAGGATCATCCCGGCGCACGAGCCGAAGGCGGGCATGCCCCCGGCGATCCGCGCGCGCAGCGGTTCGAGCAGCTCGAACGTCTCGAGCAGCCGCGACATCGTGGTCGACTCGCCACCGGGCAGCACCAGACCGTCCACTTCGGACAGCTCGGCGGCACGCCGCACGGGCACGGCCCGCGCTCCCGCTTCGGCCAGCATGGCGACGTGCTCGCGCACGGCACCCTGCATGGCGAGCACACCGATGACCGGTTCCGACGACACCCGACCTCCCGAAAGACCTTCCCACCAGCCTAGACGCACTCCCCCGCCACGGTCCCGGCAGGTCAGCCCCGGTCCCCGGACGACAGGAATGGGTCATTCACCACATCCGATGACATGAATGACTCATTCCTGTCATCGGTGCGGCCGGAGTCTCAGGGGACGCCGGCCAGCCGCAGCAGCGCCGCCGTCGCCGCGGCCGCGACGACCACCAGCACGAACGGCGCCTTCCGCCACGCCAGCACGCCCGCCACCAGCACCCCGGCCGGCCGCGCGAAACCCGCGAACCCGTGCCCCTCGGTCAGCGCGCTGACCGCGACCAGCGCCGCCAGCAGCACCACCGCCGCCAGCGCCATCAGCCGCTCGGCCTTCGGCGACAGCTTCACCCGCGTGCGCAGGACCGGCCCGGCGAAGCGGAACGCGAACGTCCCCAGCGCCAGCACCGCCGTGCCGACCAGCAGCTCGACCCCGTCCATCAGCGCGCCTCCTGCAGTTCGGGCTCCTTGGCCGCGATGCCCACGACGACCCCGGCCAGCGCCAGCAGCACCGGCAGCCCGGCGGGCAGGAACGGCGTCGCGACCAGCGCGACGACCACCCCGGCCAGCACCGGCAGCCGCGCCGCCCGGTCGCGCAGTGCCGGGAGGACCAGCGCCAGGAGCACGGCCGGGAACGCCGCGTCCAGGCCGAAGACGTCGGTGTCGCTGATCGCCGTGCCCGCGAACGCGCCCGCGACCACGCCGAGGTTCCAGCAGGCGAACAGGCCGATCCCGCAGGCCCAGTACGCCGCCCGCCGCTGGTGCGCCTCGCGCTGGGCCAGCGCGAACGCGACGGATTCGTCGATCATCAGGTGGCTGCCCGCGAGCCGGCCGGGCCACCGCTTGCCCAGGACGTCCCCGATCGCGAAGCCGAACGGCAGGTGCCGCGCGTTGGCCAGCAGCCCGGCGAGCACGGCGGCGAACGGGTTGCCGCCGGCCGCCACGATCCCGATGAACATGAACTGGGACGCGCCGGCGAACACCAGCAGCGACATCAGCATCGGCAGCCACAGCGGGAAGCCCGAACTCACCGCGATGGCACCGTAGGACACGCCCACGAGACAATCGGCGACGCAGACCAGGCCGATGTCCCGGGCGAGGCCCCGGTCGAGTGTTCGCCATATCGAACGCATGTGTTCTATAGTGAACACCCGGGCCGGTGTTCGTCAAGATGAACAGACAGACCGATGGAGCGAACGGAATGGCACCAGCACCCACGGGCGCACCCCTCGACATCATCGCCGCGTCCCTGCGCCGCGAGCGCACCCGCGCCGGCTTGTCCCTGACCGAGGTCGCGAAGCGCGCCGGCCTGGCCAAGTCGACGCTGTCGCAGCTCGAGTCCGGCACTGGCAACCCCAGCGTCGAGACGCTGTGGGCCCTCGGCGTCGCGTTGGACGTGCCGTTCTCGCGGCTGGTCGAGCCGGAGCGCCCGAAGGTGCGCGTGGTGCGCGCCGGCAAGGGCCCGACGGTGTTCGCCGAGCACGCCGACTACGCGTGCACGCTGCTCTCGGCCTGCCCCACCGGCGCCCGCCGCGACATCTACGTCGTACGCGGCGAACCGGGCACACCGCGGCGCTCCGACCCGCACATGACCGGAGTGGTCGAGCACATCGTGCTCTGCGCGGGCCGGGCGCGCGTCGGCGTCCTGGACGAGCCGGAGGAACTCCTGCCCGGCGACTACATCTCCTACCCGGGGGACGTGCCGCACATCTTCGAGGCCCTGGAGCCGGGGACGTACGGAGTGGAGATTTCGGAGTACGTGTGAGTCACCAGCCGCGCTCGGCGAGGCCATCAGGCGCTGATCTGTTCATTTCGTACGCGCGGACCTCGGCCCCGCATCGAGAGTGGGTTCGCCTGCTCGCCATCCACTTGAAGGCGATCGGGTTCGACGTCCTCATCGACGCTGACGTCGACTACGGCGACAGTCTGACCGGCTTCATGCGGCGCGTCACCGAAGCCGCGCACGTGCTCTTGATCGTCGACGAAAACTACGTCGTACGAGCTGACACGCTGCCGGACTCCGGCGTCGGCATCGAGAGCCGCTGGATCTCCGAGGTCTACAACGACCGGCCGCCGACATGGCTCTCCGTACTGTTCAAAGACAACCTCGGCCGCCGGCTCCCCGCTTGGCTGGCAGACCGGGAACCGAGGGGGTTCCCGTTCGACCACGATGAATCGAAGGTCGATGACTTCCCCGGCTCCGAGCAGATCGAAGACCTCTGGCGCTGGATCGGAGGACTGCCGGCGAACCGCGACAGCGCAGCGTCGATCGCCACTCTGCGCGAGCGTGCGGCGCGCCTGGAGCGACACGCATTGACGTGCGAACCCTCGCAGTACCGGAGCCCCGCACTGACGGGACAGACCCGCTTCGGGTTCGCTGATGCGCCAGACAGCACGTTCCGCTGGGGCCTTCGCACAGCTGAATTCGCCTTGAAGGTCAGCTCACACGGGGCCGACTCGATCTATGTCTACAGCGATCCGGTCAAGGCCGTGGGCGTGGTGAGATCCACGGAATTCCAGGACTCGGACCTGGAGCAGCACCTTACGCCGGGACGCACTGTCGTCGCCCACGTCGGGCAGATCGTGGTCCTTATGAACAACGACGGCAGGCTCGCAGTGGTCGAGATCCTGGATGTGCAGCACGAGCAAACCCTAGGCCCGTACGTTGCACCTCACGTCACCTTCGACTGGCGAGTCGTCGAGACCTCGTAGCGGCGAGGAGCCCCGCAGCCGACCGGCCACGGGGCTCCTCCGACGTCAGGCGGGCACTGCACTCACCAGCCGCGCTCGGCGAGGCGGTGCGGCTCCGGGAGCTCCTCCACGTTGATGCCCACCATCGCCTCGCCCAGGCCGCGCGAGACCTTCGCCAGCACGTCCGGGTCGTCGTAGAACGTCGTGGCCTTGACGATCGCCTCGGCGCGCTGGGCCGGGTTGCCGGACTTGAAGATGCCCGAGCCGACGAACACGCCCTCGGCGCCGAGCTGCATCATCATCGCCGCGTCGGCCGGGGTCGCGATGCCGCCCGCCGTGAAGAGGACCACCGGGAGCTTGCCGTTGGCCGCGACCTCGCGGACCAGCTCGTACGGCGCCTGCAGCTCCTTCGCCGCGACGAACAGCTCGTCCTCCGGCAGCGAGGTCAGCTTCCGGATCTCGGCGCGGATCTGACGCATGTGCGTCGTCGCGTTGGAGACGTCGCCGGTGCCGGCCTCGCCCTTGGAGCGGATCATCGCCGCGCCCTCGGTGATGCGGCGCAGGGCCTCGCCGAGGTTGGTCGCGCCGCACACGAAGGGGACCGTGAAGGCCCACTTGTCGATGTGGTTCGCGTAGTCGGCCGGGGTCAGGACCTCGGACTCGTCGATGTAGTCGACGCCGAGGGACTGCAGGACCTGCGCCTCGACGAAGTGGCCGATGCGGGCCTTCGCCATGACCGGGATCGAGACGGCCTCGATGATGCCGTCGATCAGGTCCGGGTCGCTCATCCGGGCGACGCCGCCCTGGGCGCGGATGTCGGCGGGCACGCGCTCGAGCGCCATGACCGCGACCGCGCCGGCGTCTTCGGCGATCTTGGCCTGGTCGGCGGTGACCACGTCCATGATCACGCCGCCCTTGAGCATCTCGGCCATGCCGCGCTTCACCTTGGCGGTGCCGGTGACGGACTGGACGGTGCCACTGGGGGTGGTCTGCTGCTCGGACACGACGGGGCCTTTCCACAAGAAGAACAGGGGGTGACGAATCCGAGGGTAGGTCGGCGGTGGACCCTTCAAGCAGGCCAGTACGCGGCTATCTCAGCAGTCCACTTCCGGCACGCCGCCGACCAGGACTTCCGCGGCCCGCGTGCGTGCGTAGAGCACGTGACGTCCGGCACGGTGGCCGCTGACCAGGCCCGCGGCCTTGAGCGCGCCGAGGTGCTGCGACACCGCCCCGGCGCTCAGGCCGGTCCGGCGGGCCAGCTCCGCGGTGGACGCCG
>NZ_JAAGNB010000337.1:0-12109 GCF_010550475.1 Amycolatopsis sp. SID8362 | reverse complement strand
GGTGCCGAGCCGTTGTGGGGACGGCGGGGAGGGCGCCGCCGAAGTGGCCTCGGCTGTGACTCGAGTGCCCGCCTGCGACGGGAGTGGCAGCGGCGCCGGGGTGGCGTCGGACGTGACGCGGGTGCCCGCCCGTGGCGGGAGTAGCAGCGGCGCCGGAATGTGCGGCCGGGTGGCGTCGGCAGTGACTCGGGTGCCGCGCCGTCGTGCGGACGGCGGCCAGGGCGCCGCCGGAGTGGCCTCGGCCGTGACTCGGGTGCCCACCTGCGACGGAAGTGGCAGCAGTGCCGGAATGTGCGGCCGGGTGGTGTCGGCTGTGACTCGGGTGCCGTGCCGTCCTCGGGACGGCAGCGGCGGCGGGATGGGCTCGGGGCCTGGCAGTAGTAGGGACAGGAAGTTCTTCGCGCTTGCCGGGCCTCGGCTTGCCAGGGTCAGGAGGGTGGGCAGGAGGAGGTCGCGCACCCTTGTCGGGGCCGTCATCGGGTGGCCGTTCGGGCTTCGTGGCGGGCTGCTGCCAGGACTCGGGATGCTGCTTTGGCTACCGGGCCTGTTGATTTGGCCGGGAACTCGCCGCGCTCGACCGCTGCCGGGAGGCCGCGTTCCGGGGGCATTGCGGCCAGCAGGGGTGGGCCCAGGAGGCCGGCTGCCTGGGCTTGGCCGGCGTCGGCGCTTGACCGTCCACATGCGACGACTCCGGTCCGGGCCGTCAGTTCCGACAGGCGGCGCAACACCTGCTTCGCCGCCATGCAGGCGCGGAGTTCGATCGGGACCACCAGTACCACCAGGTCGGCCACCGCGACCGCTTCCGCAGCCGCGTCGGTGAGGGTGCGGGGGAGGTCGCAGACCACCGTGCGGCCCGAGCGGCGGCCCGCGGACAGGACCGCCGACAGCGATTCGACCGAGGGGCCTTCGCCCTCGGGGCCGCAGGCCAGTACCGGGAGGCCGCCGCCGCGGTGTCTTCGGCGGGGCAGGGTCGCGGCCAGTGATGGCAACGAGACGCGGCCCGTCAGGCGGACGTCCGACCAGCGGGGTCCGGGGGCCTTTTCCAAGCCCAGCAACACATCCAGGCCGCCGCCGAGGGGGTCGCAGTCCACCAGCAGGGCGCCGCCGGGGTCTCGGTCGGCCGCCAGTGCCAGCGTCGCCGCGAAGACCGACGCGCCCGCGCCGCCCCGGCCGCCGATCACGCCGAGGACCAGGCCGGGTTCCTCTGCCGGGGTTTCGACGACGTCGGCGAACGCGCCGGCTAGCTCGCTCTCCTCGTCCGGCAAGGAGATCACGCGCTCGACGCCGCCGCGGAACGCGTGCTGCCACGTCTCCGGGCCCGGACTGCCCTTGCAGACCAGGAGGATCCCCCGCCGGCGGGGCAGGGCCGGTGGCAACCGCACGGCTTCTTCGTCCAGGACCACCAAGGGCGCGCGGGCCCAGTGGCCCTGCGCCGCGGTCAGGTCCGGGGCCCGGTCCAGCTCGCAACCCGCCACCGCGGCCACGCGCAGTATCTCGTCGAGCACGGTTTCGTCCCCGGCGACCACCAGCGGTCGTTCCCCCGTCATGCGTTCCTCCCCCGTCGTCGGTGCGGGCCGTGGGTGGCCCGGCTTCCACCGTCGCGGGCTGAGGTGCGGAGGCACAACGGGTCGGGCGGCGAGCTGTGGACAACCCGGGTGCTGTGGACAACTTCCGCGCGGGGAGCGGCTCGCGAACCGGTTTTGTCGGTGGGCTGTGGCAGGATCGCGCCCGCCCGCGACGCGCGTGCGGCGGAACAGGTGCGAACCGCCGCAGACGACGATCCGGCGGCACCGCACGGCGGATTCCGGCCGGTCACAAGAAAACCGGCGAAGGTAAGCGGAAGGTAAGAGGGCGGCCCCCGCCAGGGGGGAGGGACGGGGGCCGCCGTGGGTTCAGCCCCGGGGGGTCGGACTGAACCGGCCCGGTTGGACACCGGGCTCCCTCACTGTAACTCCGCCGGGTGCCGGTTCGCGCGCCGGGCGAGGCACACAGTTCGGTAACGGCACGGCGCGCCGGAAGTGCCTGCCTGTCATGGAATTTCCGGCGGTGCGGCGCGCCCGTGGTGGATCAACGGGACGCGCCGCGATCAAGCTCTTATCCTGGGCGACGTGGCCGAACCGAGCAGTGCGCCGTCGCGCACCCGGAAGCCGGGCCCGGAGCACGCGGTGGCCGCGTTCTTCGACCTGGACAAGACGATCATCGCCTCGTCGAGCGCGCTGGCGTTCAGCAAACCCTTGCTGAGGGAGGGTTTGATCAACCGTCGCGCCGCGTTGCGAAGCGCTTACGCGCAGCTGGTCTTTTCGCTCGCCGGCGCCGACGAGAACAAGACCGAGCGGTTGCGCGCCGAGGTTTCCGCGCTGTGCGCGGGCTGGGACGTCGCCCAGGTTTCGGCGATCGTCCGCGAAACCCTGCACGACGTCGTCGACCCGCTGGTGTACGCGGAAGCGGCGGAACTGATCGCGCGCCACCGCGCGGACGGCCACGACGTGATCGTGCTTTCGGCGACCGGCGAGGAGGTCGTCGCGCCCGTCGCCGAGATGCTGGGGGCGACCCGCAGCGTCGCGACGCGGATGCAGATCGTCGACGGCCGCTACTCCGGCCAAGTCGACTTCTACTGCTACGGCGCCAACAAAGCCGTCGCCGCGAAGCAGCTCGCCGCGACGCACGGGTACGACCTCGCCGAGTGCTTCGCCTACACCGACTCCAGCACCGACATCCCGCTGCTCGAGGTGGTCGGGCACCCGCACGCGGTCAACCCGGACAAGCTGCTGCGGCGCGAGGCGCTCGACCGCGGCTGGCCGATCCTCGCGTTCGACCGGCCGATGTCGCTGCGCACCCGGATCCCCACCCGATCGGCGGGAATCGTGGCCCTCGGCGTGGGCGCGGTGGCCGCCGGAGCGACCTGGTACGGGCTCAGCCGTCGCCGTCGGTCCCGGTAGCCGGCCACCCCGCCACCCACACGGCCGTACGCCCGGCACTTTGCTTGGCCCAGCCCCGAATTGTCCGTCGCGCTGGGTGCCTGTGTCACCCGATCCAGCCTCTGTACCGGTGCACCCATCCGCGCACTTGAAGTGATCGGGCTCACGGCGTAGAAAGTAGGTGCGGACGTTCGGTCGGCCAGGGAGCAGGTAGAAGAGAAGCCTGTTCCACCCCGGCAAACCTCCGTGCGCGGACTCCGGGTACCCACGCGCAGCGCGCCGCGGGAGGCTCGTCGTCTAGGGACTGCGTAGTGGGACGCCACACGCCGAGTCCATGTAGGTACGACCAGAGTTGCACGCTTGGTCGCCCGAGAAGTTCGCGCTTGCAGGCGGCGCCCGTGGCCCTCGGCCACGGGCGCCGCCTCGTCTGCGTGCAGGGCTTTCCTACCGATCCGGGTACGAACCCGCCGTTGCTGCGGTCGGTCGATGGACATCGACGGATTCGGTGAGTAGCTTCCCGATACTGGCGCCTCCGAGTGGACTTCTGACGTCCGCCGGGCGCCCGCAACTTTCTGGGAGGCTGGTCGTGACGACCCGAAATCGGAGGTTCCATGCGCTCGCCCTGCCCGTCGCAGGGGTGCTCGCGTTCACCGGTGTGGGTGTCGCGACCGCGGCGAGCGCACCGCGGATGAGCGCGGACGCGCAGGCGGAGGCCGCCGCCACGCAGGCGCTGCGGGGGCTGTCGCTGGAGGAAAAGGTCGGTCAGCTGTTCATCACCTGGGTGAACGGCAAGACGGCCGACGAGGTGAACCCGAAGAACCAGACCGACTTCGGCGTCGACACCCCGGCCGAGGTGGTCCGGAAGTACCACCTGGGCGGGGTCATCTACTTCAACAACGACACGCGCGACAACTTCGACGACCCGGTCCAGGTCGCGAAACTGTCGAACGGCCTGCAGAAGGCCGCCATCACCAGCGGGGCGCACATCCCGCTGCAGATCGCCGCCGACCAGGAAGGCGGCACCGTCACGCGGATGGGCGCGCCGGCCACCGAGTTCCCGAACGCCATGGCCATCTCCGCCGGGCGGGACACCGGGCGGGCGACGCAGGCCGCCACGATCCTCGGCAACGAGCTGCGCGCGGTCGGGATCAACCAGGACTTCGCGCCCGATTCGGACGTCAACTCGAACCCCGCCAACCCGGTCATCGGCGTGCGGTCCTTCTCCGGGCAGCCCGGCCTGGCCAGCGACTTCGTCACCGCCGAGCTCAAGGGCTTCCAGCAGTCCGTGGCCGCGACCGCCAAGCACTTCCCCGGGCACGGCGCCGCGCCGACCGACAGCCACACCGGGCTGCCGCGGATCGACAGCACCGAAGCGCAGTGGCGCGCCACCGACGTGCCGCCGTTCAAGGCCGCCATCGCGGCCGGCGTCGACTCGATCATGAGCGCGCACATCCAGTTCCCCAGCCTCGACCCGTCGCTCGAACCCGCGACGCTGTCGAAGCCGATCATCACCGGCAAGCTGCGTGACGAGCTCGGGTACAACGGTGTCGTCGTCACCGACGCCCTCGAGATGCAGGGCGTGCGTCAGCTGCACACCGACGCCGAGATCCCGGTGCTCGCGCTCAAGGCCGGCATCGACCAGCTGCTCATGCCGGTGCACCTCGACCTCGCCATCAACTCGGTGCTCAACGCCGTGAAGACCGGCGACATCCCCGAGCAGCGGATCGACCAGAGCGTGCTGCGCGTGCTGAAGCTGAAGTTCAAGCGCGGCATCCTGTTCTCGCCGTTCGTCGACCCGAACCGCGTGATGAAGACCGTCGGTATCCCGGCGAGCCTCGCCACGGCGCAGGACATCGCCGACCGGGGCATCACGGCCATCGCGAACGACGCCGGCCTGCTGCCGCTCAAGCAGAAGCCCGCGACCGCGCTCGTCACCGGCTGGGGCGTCTCCACGACGGCGACGCTGGCCCAGAAGCTGACCGCGCACGGCACGGCCGCGACCGCCTACCCGACCGGTCAGGCGCCGACGGACGCGCAGATCGCGCAGGCCGTCGCGAACGCCCAGAACACCGATCTGGTGGTCGTGCTGACCAACAACATCGCCACGTTCCCCCGGCAGACCCAGCTGCTCGACGCCCTCCAGGCCACCGGGAAGCCGGTCGTCGCGGTCGCCGCGCAGATCCCGTACGACGCCGGTTACCCGAGCACCGTCAAGACGTGGCTGGCCACCTACGGCTACATCACGCCGACCCTCGAGGCCCTCGCCAAGGTGGTGCTCGGCGAGACGAAGCCGGTCGGGAAGCTGCCGGTCGACGTCCCGGCGGGCGCCGACCTGGGCACCGTCAAGTACCCGTTCGGCCACGGGCTGACCTGGTGACGCTCGACCGGCGCCGCTTCCTGGGCGCGAGCGCGCTGGCCGTTCCCCTCCTGGCGGGCGGGTCGGCCGTCGCGGGAGCCGAGCCGGAGCAGGCCGAAACCAGCCGCGTCCTCACCGGCGCGGAGCAGCTGGCCGCGCAGGGCTGGGGTCCGCTCAAGGGCCGCAAGCTCGGGGTGCTGTCGAACCCGACCGGCGTGCTGCTGAACGGCGACCACATCGTCGACTCGATGGTCGCGGCAGGCGTCAAGCCGGTCGCGGCCTTCGGGCCCGAGCACGGCTTCCGCGGGAGCGCGCAGGCCGGCGGCTCCGAAGGCGACTACACCGACCCCCGCACGGGCGTCCCGGTCTACGACGCGTACGGCGTCGACGCAACGAAGCTCGCTTCGCTGTTCACCAAGGCGGGCGTCGACACCGTCGTCTTCGACATCGCCGACGTCGGGGCGCGCTTCTACACCTACATCTGGTCGCTCTACACGGCGATGGTGGCCGCCGCGCAGGTCAAGGCCGCGTTCGTGGTGCTCGACCGGCCGAACCCGATCGGCGGCCGGGCGGCCGGCCCGCTGCTCGACCCGAAGTTCGCTTCGGGGATCGGACGGAAGCCGATCGTCCAGCAGCACGGCATGACCGCCGGCGAGCTGGCCCGCTTCTTCGCCGAGGAGTTCCTGCCCGGCGACGGCGTGCAGCTGGACCACCTCGAAGTCGTCCAGGTCCGCGGCTGGCAGCGCGACACGCTCTTCGCGCGGACCGGGCTGAACTGGGTGCTGCCGAGCCCGAACATGCCGACCCCGGACACCGCGCTCGTCTACCCGGGCACCGGCATGTTCGAGGGCACGGTGTTCTCCGAAGGCCGCGGGACGACCCGGCCGTTCGAGATCATCGGCGCGCCCGGGCTCGACTGGCGCTGGCGCGAGAAGCTCGAAGACCTGCAGTTGCCCGGGGCGAAGTTCCGCGAGGTCTACTTCGTGCCGACGTTCAGCAAGTTCGTCAACCAGACCTGCGGTGGCGTGCAGCTGAGCGTGAGCGACCCGCGGGCCTTCGACGCGATCCGGACCGCGGTCGCCATGCTCGTCACGGCGAAGGCGCTGCACCCGGATGTCTTCGCGTGGCGCCCGGACAACTACATCGACAAGCTCTCCGGCTCCGACCGGCTGCGGACCGCGATCGACGCCGGGGCGGGCGTCGACGAGGTCACCGGGGCCTGGCGGGCCGAGCTCGCCGAGTTCGACCGCAGACGTCGCCACTACCTGCTCTACCGCTGAGGGGGAAGCTCGTGCGTGCTAGGAAGGTCCTCGCCGCGGCCACCGGAGTACTGGTCGCGCTGACCACGTTGACCTCGGGAGCCAGCGCCATCACCGGACGCCACGACGCCGGCCGCTTCGACCGGCCGCAGCAGGGGTTCGCCCCGGCGTGGACGACGCTGCGCGCCGGGCCCCCGCAGGAGGTCGGTCTCGACCCGGCGCCGATCAAGGCGGCCGAGGACTTCCTGGCGAGCTGGACCAAGCCGGACACGACCGGGCACCCGCACTTCTCCGGCGCGGTCGGCCTGCTGGCGCACGACGGTGTCGTCGTCGACCGGTACGCCGTCGGCGGCGCGCTGCGGTACGCCGACGCGGCGGGCACCGAACTGCCCGCCGACCAGCAGGTCCCCATGAAGAACGACACGATCTTCGACATGGCTTCGATCTCGAAGCTGTTCACCTCGATCGCCGTCCTCCAGCTCGTCGACCGCGGGCAGCTGACCATCGACACCCCGGTGTCGCGCTTCTTCCCCGAGTTCGCCACCGGCGACAAAGCCGCCATCACGGTCAAGATGCTGCTCACGCACGTCTCCGGGTTCGACGCCGACCCGATCCCGTCGCTGTGGGCCGGCTACCCGGACATCCCGTCGCGCCGGCAGGCCGTGCTCGACAGCCCGCTGAAGAACAAGCCGGGCACGACGTACCTCTACTCCGACATCAACCTGCTCACCCTCGGGTTCATCGTCGAGAAGCTGACCGGGCAGAGCCTGGACAAGGTCGTCCACGACCGGATCACCGCGCCGCTCGGCATGGTCGACACCGGGTACAACCCGCCCGCGTCGAAGCTGGACCGGATCGCCGCGACGGAGTTCGAGGCCAACCCGCCGCGCGGGATGGTGCGCGGCAGCGTGCACGACGAGAACGCGTGGTCGCTCGGCGGCGTCGCCGGGCACGCCGGGGTGTTCAGCACCGCCGGCGACATGGCGATCCTGGCCCAGACGATGCTCAACGGCGGCAGCTACCGCGGGCACCGGATCCTCGGCGAGGAGACCGTGCGGCAGATGATGCTGACGAACTACAACCAGCAGTTCCCGGACGACGCGCACGGCCTGGGCTTCGAGCTCGACCAGCCCTGGTACATGGGCGCGCTGGCCTCGCCGGTCACCGCGGGGCACACCGGCTTCACCGGGACGACGCTGGTCATCGACCCCGAGTCGCGCTCGTTCGCGATCCTGCTGACCAACCGGGTGCACCCGAGCCGCAGCTGGGGTTCGATCAACACCGCCCGCCAGGTGTGGGCGACGTCGCTGGCCAGGGCCATGGCGGTGCGGCCCGCCGTCGGCAAGGACGCCTGGACGAGCACGCTGGGTAACGCGAGCGCCGCCACGCTGAGTACTCGGCCTTTTACTACGGATAGTGATCAAGCTCGCGTGTCCTTTTACGCCTTCGTGGACACCGAAGGCCCGACTGATCCACTTCAGCTGCAAGCCAGCACCGACGGCGTGAACTGGCAACCGATCGCCGTATCGGTATCGGGACCGGGGGCACCCTCCGGAATGGTGACGTCGCTCTCCGGACACGGCCACCGTGCCTGGTGGCAGGTCATCGGGACGCTGCCCCCCGCGGCCTCGCTGAGCCTCCGCTGGCGTTACAGCACCGACCCGAATTACACGGGCCGCGGAGTTTCGGTCGACGGTGTGAAAGTCACCGAGAGCGGCCGATCACTCCTCGACGGTGAACGAAACCCGGCCGCTTTCGTCGCGGAGGGTTGGCAGTTGAGCGCTCGGTGACGGATCTGTCGCCGAACGTCCAACAACAGCGCGAATTAACCGTCCGCTTGCCGCTTGCACCGCGACACTAAGTTGCCAAGTCGTTAGCTTGACCTCGTTAACACGACCGACCTGGTTGGCGACTTTCTGGTCAGTGATTAATCGCAAATCCAGATCCGCAGACACGGACGGGTTGCGATCCGACCGAAGGGTGTGGGTAGCCTTGTCGCAGATGCCAACGGTTAGTAACTTTCCGACGGTGAGTGATACCGAATCCGTAATCGGCACGGCACCGTCCGAGCCCGTATCGGTCCAGCCGGCCGTGCGGGACGCGGACGCCAGCCCGCTGGTCCGGATCCGGTCCCTGCTCCCCGGTCTGGCCCGCGCCGAGCAGCGCGTGGCGAAGGTGGTGCTGGAAGATCCCGCGTCGGTCGCGAGACGCAGCATCACCGAGGTCGCCTTGGCCGCCAGCACGAGCGAGACCACCGTGACGCGGTTCTGCAAGGCCGTCGGCGTCGGCGGGTACCCGCAGCTGCGCATCGCGCTGGCCGCGGACACCGCGCGCACCGAGGCCCGCACCACCCGCAACCTCGGCGGCGAGATCGGCCCGGAGGACGACCTGGCCGCCGTCATCGGCAAGGTCAGCTTCGCCGACGCCCGCGCGGTCGAGGAGACAGCCGACCAGCTCGACGTCGCCACCCTGGAGCGCGTGATCGAGGTCGTCGCGAGCGCCGGCCGCGTCGACGTCTACGGCGTGGGCGCCAGCGCGTTCGTCGCCGCCGACCTGCAGCAGAAGCTGCACCGCATCGGCCGCGTCTGCTTCTCGTGGTCGGACACGCACATCATGCTCACCTCGGCCGCGGTGCTCAGCCCCGGTGACGTCGCCATCGGCGTCTCGCACACCGGCGCGACCACCGACACCGTCGAGGCGCTGCGCGTGGCCCGCGAGCACGGCGCGATCACCATCGCCGTGACGAACTTCCCGCGCTCCCCGATCACCGAGGTCGCCGACTACGTTTTGACGACCGCCGCCCGGGAAACCACCTTCCGTTCGGGAGCCACGGCGAGCCGCATCGCCCAGCTCACCGTCATCGACTGCCTGTTCATCGGCGTCGCGCAGCGGCACATGGACGCGTCGGTCAGCGCCCTGGACGCGACCAGGGATGCGGTCGGCTCGCACCGCTTGGGGGTCAGGCCGGACGGTCGTCGCCGTCCGCGGGAAACCGGCAAGTAATGACCGGAGAAAATGTGAGGCGCATGATGACCGTCCCCACGCAGGCGGTGCACGTCGATTCGCCGACCGAGACCCGCAATCCCCGCACCACGGACATCGACCTGATGTCCACCGCGGGGATCCTGGGCGCGATCAACGCCGAAGACCGCACGGTCGCCGGCGCCGTGGCCGCGGTGCTGCCCCAGGTGGCGCGCGCGGTCGACTACGCGGTCGACGCCCTGCGTGCCGGCGGCCGGGTGCACTACGTCGGCGCCGGGACGTCCGGGCGGCTGGCGACCCTGGACGCGGCCGAGCTGGTGCCGACGTTCAACGTGCCGGCGGACTGGTTCATCGCGCATCACGCGGGCGGCGAGAAGGCTCTGCGCAGCGCCGTCGAGAACGCGGAGGACGACGACGGGGCCGGCGCGGCCGAGATGGCCGCCATGGTCCAGCCGGGCGACTTCGTGCTGGGGCTGACGGCGTCGGGCAGGACGCCGTACGTCTTGGGCGCGCTGGCCGCGGCGTCCCGCCAGGGCGCGCGGACCGGGCTCGTCTCGGGCAACCCGAAGGCCGCCAAGCCGGCGGGCGTCGACGTGCTCATCGCCGTCGACACTGGCCCGGAGGCGATCGCCGGCTCGACCCGGATGAAGGCGGGCACGGCGCAGAAGATGATCCTGACGTCGTTCTCCACGGCGACGATGATCAAGCTGGGCCGGACCTACTCCAACCTGATGGTCAGCATGCGGGCGACGAACGCGAAGCTGCGCGGCCGGACCATCCGGATCCTGCAGGAAGCCACCGGCATGACGATGGCGGACTGCTCGGACGCGCTCACCGAGGCCGGGGGCGACCTCAAGGTGGCGCTGGTGCACTTGCTGTCCGGCGAGGACGTCAAGAGCGCCGCGAAGGCGTTGCACGCGTCCGGTGGGCACGTGCGGAAGGCGCTCGACCTGGTGCGGGTCCGCGCGAGCTAGACCGTCATCTGTTCACCTGTCTAACCTCTCAGATGAGGGAAGGCGGGTGGCGATGGCGGGCACGGAAGAGGACTCGCGGCGCGGGCTTTCGCGCCGCGAGTGGGTGTCGGTCGGCGGGATGGCGGGGTTCGTCCTGCTGCTCAACGTCGTGGGCTGGGTGGTGCTGGCGGTCTTCGTCGCACCCCACCACTACGCGCTGGGGTCGACCGGCGTGTTCGGGATCGGGCTGGGCGTCACGGCGTTCACGCTCGGCATGCGGCACGCGTTCGACGCCGACCACATCGCCGCGATCGACGGCACCACCCGCAAGCTGATGGCCGACGGCCAGCGGCCGCTGTCGGTCGGGTTCTGGTTCTCCCTCGGGCACTCGACGATCGTCTTCGGGCTCTGCCTGCTGCTCTCTCTCGGCGCCCGCGCGCTGGCCGGGCAGGTCGAGGACGGCTCCTCGGCGCTGCACGACGCGACCGGCCTCATCGGGACGTCGGTGTCCGGCGTCTTCCTGTACGTGATCGCGATCCTGAACCTCGTGGTGCTGGTCGGCATCCTGCGGGTGTTCAAGCGGATGCGCCACGGCGAGTTCGACGAAGCCGCGCTGGAGCACCAGCTGGACAACCGCGGTGTCATGAACCGGCTGCTGCGCGGCGCGACGAAGTCCGTGCGGAAGCCGTGGCACATCTACCCCGTCGGCCTGCTGTTCGGCCTGGGTTTCGACACCGCAACCGAAATCGGGCTGCTGGTGCTCGCCGCGGGCGCCGCCACCTTCGCGCTGCCCTGGTACGCGATCCTCGTGCTGCCGATCCTGTTCGCCGCCGGGATGAGCCTGTTCGACACCGTGGACGGCTGCTTCATGAACTTCGCCTACGGCTGGGCGTTCGCGAAGCCGGTGCGCAAGATCTTCTACAACATCACCGTGACGACGCTGTCGGTCGCCGTCGCGTTCGTCATCGGGACCATCGAGCTGGTGTCGATCCTCGCCGAGAGGCTGGAAATCACGTCCGGTCCGCTGGCGGCGATCGCGTCGATCGACCTGGACTACGTCGGGTTCGGGATCGTCGGGTTGTTCGTGCTGACCTGGGTGGTCGCGCTGGCGGTGTGGCGGTTCGGGCGCATCGAAGAGAAGTGGTCGGCGAAGCTGTCCGCTTAGGACGCGGCGTCCGCTGTCAGCGAATCCGCCCGGCGGGGCGGGGATCCCGTGCTTGGCTACCGGGGTGGAGATCCTGGTTCTGGGCGGAACGGCATGGGTGGGCCGGGAGCTGTCCCGGCAGGCGCTCGAACGCGGTCACCGGGTGACCTGCCTCGCGCGCGGCGAGAGCGGCGAGGTCGCGGACGGCGCGACGCTGGTCGCCGCGGACCGGCGCGATCCGTCGGCGTACGACCCCCTGCTCGGCCGGGTGTGGGACGCGGTCGTCGAGGTGTCGTGGCAGCCGGGCTTCGTGCGGGGCGCGCTCGACGCGCTGGGCGGCAAGGCCGGGCACTGGGTGTACGTCTCCTCCGGCAACGTCTACGCCTCGCACGCCGTGCCAGGGGCGGACGAGTCCGCGGCCCTGCTCGCCCCGACCGACCGGGCCGAGGCCGGCCGCAAGCTGTACGGCGAGGCGAAGGTCGCCTGCGAGCGGGCGT
>NZ_JAAGNB010000297.1:0-13968 GCF_010550475.1 Amycolatopsis sp. SID8362 | reverse complement strand
GGTGGTCGTGCGCCAGGACGAGCCCGGCCGCGAAGAGCGCCCGGCCGTGGCCGCGGCCGCGGTAGTCCGGCGCGAGGTAGCCGCCGGTCTCCGGGCCGCCGTCCTCGCCGGTGTGCACGCTCACCAGCCCGACGCAGCGGTTGGCCTCGACGTCGATCATCACCAGGTCGACGGACTGCGGATCGGGCGACGCCCAGTCCGGGCCGGTGCCGGGCACCACCCGCAGCGCGTCGGCCCGCGAGAGCTCGTCGACGATCGAGCCGGGCTGCCAGCCCAGCCACCGCTGGGCGGCCGGATCGCTGCCGCACGCGACCGCGGCGGCGTACTCCCACGCGGTCGGGGTGCGGAAGAGGAAGCGCCCGTCGCGCACGACGTGGCCCTGCCGGTCGCAGGTCCGCTTGGTCATCAGGCGGCCCCGGCGGGTGAGCCGGTCGAAGATCCCCTTGGTGGCTGGCAGCATCGCGGCGAAATCGTAGCGGAGCGGCCGGGACGCGAGTTGTATTGTGGCCCGATGACGGCCGTACCCGACGCAACCGAACTGGACGGCTCCGGCCGGGCGGCCCAGCCGCGTCAGCTCATCGTGACGGTGTACGGCTTGTACTCACGCACCGAAGGCGGCTGGCTGTCGGTCGCTTCGCTGATCGACCTGCTCGCGGCCGTCGGCGTCGACGAGCCGGCCGTGCGCTCGTCGATTTCCCGGCTGAAGCGCCGCGGCATCCTCGAAGCGGTCCGCCGGGACGCAACGGCGGGCTACGAGCTGTCCGCCGAAGCCCGCGAAATCCTGCGCGAAGGCGACGAGCGGATCTTCCGCCGCGACCGCGCGACCCCCGCCGACGGCTGGCTGCTCGCCGTGTTCTCGGTGCCGGAGACCGAGCGCCACAAGCGCCACCTCCTGCGCACCCAGCTCGCCCGGATGGGCTTCGGGACGGCGGCGTCGGGCGTCTGGATCGCGCCGGCCCACCTCCACGGGGTGGCCGCCGAGGCGCTGACCCGGCTCGGCCTGGCCGGGTACGCCGACCTGTTCCGCGCCGACCACCTGGCGTTCGGCGACGTCGCCGCGAAGGTCCGCGACTGGTGGGACCTCGACCGGCTGGACGAGCTGTACACGACGTTCCTCGACGAGCACGGCCCGGCGCTGCGCCGCTGGCAACGCAGCGAACCGGCCGCCGGCTCGGAGGCGTTCGCCGACTACGTCCGCGTGCTGACCGGCTGGCGGCGGATGCCCTACCTCGACCCCGGCCTGCCCGCGGAGTTCCTGCCCGCCGGCTGGTCCGGGATCCGCGCGGCCGAGCTGTTCTTCGAGCTGCACGCGCGCCTGGAAACCCCGGCGCGCGCCTACGTCGCCAAGTCGATCAACCTCGGCTGAGCACCGCGAAACCCTGCACCTCGACGAGCGCTTCCTCGTCCCAGAGCCGCGAGACGCCGATGCCCGCCATCGCCGGGTACTCCGTGCCCGCGAGCCGCTTCCAGACCCGGCCGATCTCGCGCGCGTGGGCGCGGTAGTCCGGCATGTCGACGATGTAGATCGTGACGCTGCACAGGTCTTCCGGGGACCCGCCGGCCGCGCGCAGCGACGCCAGCAGGTTGCCCAGCGCGCGCTCGAACTGCTCGACCACGCCGTCGCCGACGATCTTGTTCGACGCGTCCAGCGCCGTCTGGCCGGCGAGGAAGACGACCCGGCCCTCGGCCACCACCGCGTGCGAGAACCCGGACGGCTCGCCCAGCTCCGGCGGGTTGATGCGTTCCATGCGCACACCGTACGCCATCTTTCGCCTTATTGACGGTCGTAGTGGTGACGACATACCCTGGACGGCGTGCGTATCGCGGTCATCGGCGGCGGCCCGGCGGGCCTGTACTTCGCCGCGCTGGCGAAACAGCTCGGTCCCGGCCACGAAATCACGGTCTGGGAGCGCAACGCCCCGGACGACACCTTCGGCTTCGGCGTCGTGTTCTCCGACGAGACGCTCGGCGGGATCGAGCACGCCGACCCGGCGGTGCACGAGGCCATGAAGGCCGAGTTCGCGCGGTGGGACGACATCGACGTCCACTACCGCGGCACGGTGACCACCTCGGGCGGCCACGGCTTCGCGGCGATGAGCCGCAAGCGCTTGCTCGGCATCCTGCAGAGCCGCTGCGGCGAGCTCGGCATCGGGCTGCACTTCCGCGAGGAGGCGCCGGCGGACCTCTCGGGGTACGACCTCGTCGTCGCCGCGGACGGCCTCAACTCCGCCGTCCGGAGCCGGTACGCCGAGACCTTCCGGCCGAGCGTCGAAACCCGCCGGTGCCGCTACATCTGGCTGGGCACGGACCTGGTGTTCGACGCCTTCAAGTTCTACGTCCTCGAGACGCCGGCCGGGATCATGCAGATCCACGGCTACCCGTACGGCCGCGACGGCAGCACGTTCATCCTCGAGGTCCAGGAGGACGTCTGGCAGCGGACGTTCGGTCCCGTCGCGGCGACCTCGCTCAAGCCGGGCGAGAGCGACGAAAAGTCCATCGCGCTGATCCGCGAGCTGTGCGCCGACGTCCTGGACGGCCACCAGGTCATGGCGAACAACTCAAAGTGGGTCTCGTTCGGCACGGTCCGCTGCGAGACGTGGGTGCACGAGAACGTCGTCCTCCTCGGCGACGCCGCGCACACCGCGCACTTCTCGATCGGCTCCGGCACGAAGCTGGCGATGGAGGACGCGCTCGCGCTCGCCGCCTGCCTGCACGAAAACGACGGCGTCGCGGCGGCGCTCAAGGCGTACGAACTGGAACGGCGCCCGGTCGTCACGTCGACGCAGCGCGCCGCGCAGGCCAGCCTGGAGTGGTTCGAAAACATCGCGCAGTACGCGCACCAGGAGCCGCCGCAGTTCGCGTTCAACATCCTCACGCGCAGCCGCCGCGTCACCTACGACAACCTCCGCCTGCGCGACCCGGAGTTCGCCACCGAGCTGGACCACTGGTTCGCGCGGTCGCTCGGGACGACGTCGCGGCCGCCGATGTTCCAGCCGTACCAGCTGGGTCCGCTGGAACTGCCGAACCGGATCGTCGTGTCCCCGATGGACATGTACTCGGCGGTCGACGGCGTGCCGGGCGACTTCCACCTGGTGCACCTGGGCAGCAAGGCGCTCGGCGGCGCCGGGCTGGTGATGACCGAGATGGTCTGCGTCTCCCCCGAAGGCCGGATCACGCCGGGCTGCGGCGGGCTGTACACGCCGGAGCAGGAAGCCGCCTGGAAGCGGGTAGTGGACTTCGTGCACGCGCAGTCGCCCGCGCGCATCGGCGTCCAATTGGGACACTCCGGCCGCAAGGGTTCGACGAAACTCATGTGGGACGGCATCGACGAGCCGCTCCCGTCCGGGAACTGGGAAGTCTGTGCCCCTTCCGCCCTGCCGTACTCCGCGCGGAACCAGGTCCCGCGTGAACTGTCCACAGCGGACCTCGCGGAGATCCGGGACCAGTTCGTCGCGTGCGCTCACGCCGCCGCACGAGCCGGGTTCGACGTCCTCGAACTGCACTGCGCGCACGGCTACCTGCTGTCGTCGTTCCTGTCTCCGCTGACCAACCAGCGGACCGACTCCTACGGCGGTTCACTCGAGAACCGGTTGCGCTTCCCGTTGGAAGTCTTCGACGCAGTCCGCGCCGCCTGGCCCGCCGAGCGGCCGATGACCGTCCGGATCTCGGCGACCGACTGGTGCGAGGGCGGCATCGACGCCGACGACGCCGTCGAGATCGCGCGCGCGTTCGCCGCCCACGGCGCCGCGGGCATCGACGTCTCCACCGGTCAGGTCGTCAGCGAGGAACGCCCGCAGTACGGCCGCAGTTACCAGACGCCGTACGCCGACCGGATCCGCAACGAAATCGGCGAGGAGTACGGGATCGCGGTGATCGCGGTCGGCGCGATCTCGTCGTACGACGACGTGAACTCGCTGATCCTGGCCGGCCGCGCGGACCTCTGCGCGCTGGGCCGAACCCACCTATACGATCCACAGTGGACGCTGCACGCGGCGGCCGAGCAGGACTACCCGCTGCCGTGGCCGAAGCCGTTCGCCGCGGGCAGCCGCAAGCCCCAGACCGGCCGCAGCGACGGCCCGGAACCGCGCCTCGACCTCGTCCGCTCCGGACCGGCGGGGACCGCCCATGCCCGCTGGCGACCGGGAGCTTCACGATGACCGCTTTCGCTTTGACCACCGAGCAGCAGGCTTTCGCCGCGGAGGTCCGGCGGCTGGCCGAAGACCAGCTGCGTCCGCTCGCCGAGTCCGGAGTGGAGGGTGCGGTCAACCGCCCGCTGCTCAAGGCGATGGGCGCGCTCGGCCTGCTCGCGCGGTTGTTCCCCGGCGTCGCGTCGGGCACGCCGTCGAGGCAGGCGGCCGCGACGGACCTGTGCATCCTGCGCGAGAACCTGGCCATGGTGAACACCGAAGCCGAGACCGCGCTGGCGTTGCAGGGCCTGGGAAGTTACCCGGTCCTGCAGTCCGGACAGGACGAACAGGTCGCGAAGTGGCTGCCCGCGGTGGCGGCCGGCGACGCGGTGGCGGCGTTCGCGCTGACCGAGCCGGACGCCGGCTCGGACGCGGCGGCGTTGTCGCTGTCGGCGGAGCCCGACGGCGACGGCTGGCGGCTCACCGGCTCGAAGATGTGGATCTCGAACGCGCCGGAAGCCGACTTCTACACCGTGTTCGCGCGCACCACCCCGGACGCGGGCTCCCGCGGCGTCAGCGCGTTCGTCGTCCCGGCCGACCGCCCCGGCCTCGGCGGCGAGCACCTCGACCTGGTCAGCCCGCACCCGATCGGCACGGTGACGTTCGACGGCGTCGAGGTCCGGCGCGACGAACTCCTCGGCGAGGAGAACCGCGGCTTCGCGGTGGCGATGCGGACCCTCGACCTGTTCCGCCCGAGCGTCGGCGCGTTCGCCGTCGGCATGGCGCAGGCGGCACTGGATGCCACGGTTTCCCATACCGGCCAACGAGAAGCCTTCGGCGGCCCGTTGATCAAGCAGCAGGCGGTGGCCCACACGCTGGCGGAGATGGCGACCCGCACGGAAGCCGCGCGGTTGCTGGTCTACGCGGCGGCGGGCGCGTACGACGCGGGCGAGCAGAACCTCGGCGGCCGCGCGGCGATGGCGAAGCTGTTCGCCACCGAGGCCGCGCAGTTCGTCGTCGACTCCGCCGTCCAGCTGCACGGTGCCCGCGCCCTGCGCCGCGGGCACCTGCTGGAGCACCTCTACCGCGAGGTCCGCGCGCCGCGCATCTACGAAGGCGCGTCGGAGATCCAGCGGACGATCATCGCGCGCTGGCTGGCGTCTTCGGCTTCCGGTCGAGCCACCACTGGCTGAGCAGCAACAGCGTCAAGATGCTCAACGCACCGGAAACCGTGGCGGCGCTGAGGATCATGGTGTCCTTGTCCCCGCCCCTGGGCATGACCAGCAGGAACCCGAGCGGCGACAGGGCGCGGCTCATCAGGGTGTTCATGCACATCGCGAAGCTGCGGATCATCCACTTGCGGTGGTCGGCGAACCGCCGCTGCCGCACCGCCCGCCACCCGGCGACGGTGAACCCGAGCCACAGCAAGGCGGCCACGACGTCGAGCGCGGCGACGACCGGCCCGAACGGGCTGACCGCCCCGATCGTCGCCGCCAGCACGGCGGAGGGAATCGCCCCGGCGAAGACGTAGACCCGCCCGACCCGCCGGTGCACGACCGGGTGCGTCCGCCGCAGCCACGGCCAGACCTGCAGGATGACGCCGACGATGGCGATCGTCCCGAACGCGATGTGGGCGACGAGGAACCAGTAGTGCGCGGCGAACCCGCCCGGCGCGGGCACCCGCGACCGCGCCGGATCGAGCGTGAGGTACGGCGGCACGGAATACGCCAGGAACACGGCGACGACGAGCGCCAGCGGCACCACCCACGGCCGCCGCCACCACGTCGGTTTCCCTTGCGCGGGTGCGGGTCTGATCTCCGTCCGAACGGTCATGACTACCCCCAAGTCGGCTCCTGACCGACGCTAGGGGCTTTCCGGAGGGGGAACCATGGGGTGAGCCACCACGACCGTGGTGGGGCTCACCCCACCGCCGTTCAGCTGCCGCGCACCCGCCGGACGGTGTCGCGGTAGAAGTAGCCGCTCTGCTTGATCGTCCGCTCCTGCGTCTCGTAGTCCACCCGGACCAACCCGAACCGCTTCGCGTACCCGTACGCCCACTCGAAGTTGTCCAAAAGGGACCAAGCGAAGTACCCACGCACGTCCGCCCCCGCCTCACGCGCCGCCGCCACGGCCGCGATGTGCGAGGCCAGGTAAGCCGTCCGCTGCTCGTCGCGGACGAAGCCGGACGAGTCCGGGTCGTCGTCGAAGGCAGAGCCGTTCTCCGTGATGTACATCGGCAGGCCCGGGTAGTCGCGCCCGAGCCGGGTCAGCAGCTCGGTGAACTTGCCCGGGAGGATCTCCCAGCCCATCGCCGTCGTCGGCTCGCCGAACGGGACCACTCGCGAAGCCGGCGTCCCGTCCTCGTCCACGGAAGAGCCGTTCTCGTCCACGCCCGAGAACTGCTGACCGAAGTAGTAGTTCACGCCCAGGAAGTCCAGCGGCGTCGAAATGATCGACAGGTCGCCGTCCTGGACCGGGAGCTTCACGCCGCGGGCGGCCAGGTCCTCCACCACGTCTTCCGGGTACCGCCCGTGGACCAGCGGGTCCAGGTAGATGCGGACGCCGAGGCCGTCCGCCTGACGGGCCGCGCGGACGTCTTCCTCCGAGGAGGTAGCCGGGTCCGCCGTGCACATGTTGAGCGTGATGCCGAACTGCGTGTCCGCCGGGGCGGCCTCGCGCATCCGCTGCGTCGCGAGCCCGTGGCCGAGCAGCAGGTGGTGCACCGCGTGCAGGCCGGCCGCGTAGTCGCGCCGCCCGGGCGCCATCACGCCGTGCACGTACCCGTGCATCGCCGAGCACCACGGCTCGTTCAACGTCGTCCAGTGGCGGACGCGGTCGGAAAGCCGGTCGAACACCAGCATCGCGTAGTCCGCGAACCGGTACGCCGTGTCGCGCGCCGGCCAGCCGCCCGCGTCCTCCAGCTCCTGCGGCAGGTCCCAGTGGTACAGCGTCAGCCACGGCGTGATCCCGCGGCTCAGCGTCTCGTCGACCAGCCGGTCGTAGAAGCCGAGGCCCGCCTCGTTGACGCCGCCGCGGCCGTGCGGCTGGACCCGGGGCCACGCCACGGAAAAGCGGTAGGTGTCCGCGCCCAGTTCGCCGACCAGCGCGATGTCGGACGGCATCCGGTGGTAGTGGTCGCACGCCACCTCACCGGTGTCGTTGTTGTCGATCGCCCACGGCACTTCGCAGAAAGTGTCCCAAATGGACGGTGTGCGCCCGTCTTCGGCGACCGCCCCTTCGATCTGGTACGCGGCGGTGGCCACGCCCCAGCGGAAGTCCGGCGGCAGGGTGTCGATCAACGCCTGCTGCTCGGCGGTCGCGGCGGTGGTCTCGGTCAAGGCTCTCCTCCAGAGGTACCGGACAGGGCGTTCAGGAAGTGGCGACGGGATGCAGCCAGCACGCCACTTCACGCGCCGGATCACCGGGCGTTCCCAGCAGCGGGACGCGGTCGGGGCAGGGCTCGAAAGCCTTGGGGCAGCGCGGGTGGAACGCGCAGCCGGACGGCATCCCCCGCGTGTCCGGTGGCGAACCGGGGATCCCGGACAGCTCGCGCCGCGGCCCGCGCAGCGCGGGGAACGAGTTCAGCAGGCCGTGGCTGTACGGGTGCAGCGCGTCCCGGTAGAGGTCCGCGGCCGGCGCCTGCTCGACGATCCGGCCGCCGTACATGATCGCGATCCGGTCCGAGAACTCCACCAGCAGCGAAAGGTCGTGCGTGATGAACAGGACCGAGAAACCCAGCCGTTCCCGCAGTTCCACCAGCTGGCCGAGGATCTGCCGCTGCATCACGACGTCGAGCGCGGTCGTCGGCTCGTCCATGATGACGATCCGCGGCTCGAGCGCGAGCGCCATCGCGATCATCACGCGCTGTCGCATGCCACCGGAGAGCTGGTGCGGGTAGGCCTCCAGCCGGTCGGCCGAAATCCCGACCAGCCGCAGCAGGTCCCGCGCCCGCGCCACCCGGCCCGGGCGGGACGTGCCCGGCTCGTGCGCCTTGATGACGTCGACCAGCTGCGTGACGACCTTGTGCACCGGGTTCAGCGAGTTCATCGCCCCCTGGAACACGATGGACGTCTCCGCCCACCGGAAGTCCCGCAGTTGCCTGTCGGTCAGCCGAAGGACGTCGTAGGGCTCGCCGTCGGCGGGGTGGTAGATCACCTCGCCGCCGCGGATGACGCCCGGCGGGGCGAGCAGCCGCGTCAGCCCGTAGGCCAAAGTGGACTTCCCGCTGCCGCTTTCCCCCGCCAGGCCGAGCACTTCGCCGCGGTGCAACGTCAAGTGCACGTCCCGGACCGCGCGCACGGCCTCGTCGCCGACGCCGTAGTCGACGTCGAGGCCCTTGATCTCCAGTACCGGGTCCATCATGGCGTTTCCTCTCGCCCGAGCACGGGCGTGAAGCCCACCCGCATGCGGTGCGTCTTCCCGTCGGCGCCGCGCACGCGCGCCTTGCCGCTGCCGCGCAGCCGCGGGCTGACGAACTCGTCGATGCCGAAGTTGAGCAGGGACAGCGCGGTGCCGAGGATCGCGATCGCCAGCCCGGCGGGCACGAACCACCACCACGCGCCCTGCGCGAGGGCCTGCTGGCTCTGCGCCCAGAACAGGATCGTGCCCCAGTTCCAGTTGGACAGCCCGGAGACGCCGACGAACGCGAGCGTGATCTCGGACATCACGGCGAAGATCACCGTGCCGACGAAGCTGGACGCGATCACCGCGGTCAGGTTCGGCAGGATCTCGAAGAAGATGATCCGCCACGTCGACTCGCCGGTCGCCCGCGCGGCTTCGACGTATTCCCGGCCGCGCAACGAAAGCGTCTGCGCGCGGAGGACGCGCGCGCCCCACGCCCACGACGTGAACCCGATGATCACCGCCACCAGGATGTCGCCGCCGGTCGGCACCGCGCTGCCGATGATGATGATCAGCGGGAGCGCCGGGATCACCAGGAACACATTGGACAGTGCGGAGAGGCCTTCCCCGGTGCTGCCGCCGAGGTAGCCCGACGCCACGCCGACGACGACGGCGAGGATCGTCGCCACCACGCCGGCGGCCAGCCCGACCAGCATGACGCTGCGCGTGCCGACCACGACCTGGCTGAAGATGTCCTGGCCGAGGTGGGTGGTGCCGAACCAGTGCCGTCCGGACGGCGCTTCCAGCAGGTCGCTGCTGCGCGCCGACGGGTCGTACGGCGCGATCCAGTCGCCGATGACCGCGAGCACCAGGAAGAACACGATGACGGCCAGGCCGGTGCCGGTCTTGCCGCCGGTCAGGAACCGGAACCGGCGCCGCCGCGCGACCGCGTCGACGGGGAGGGCTTGGGCGGCTTTGACGTCCGCCGCGGGTACGGCCATGTCAGCCCTCCTTCCGGGTGCGCGGGTCGAGTGCGAGGTAGGCGACGTCGGCGAACAGGTTCGCCACGAGCACGGACAGCGTGATGATCAGGAAGATGCCCTGCATCAGCGGGTAGTCCTGCGAGCCGACCGCCTGGAACAGCTGGAACCCGACGCCGGGGTAGGAGAAGACGATCTCCACCAGCAGCGTGCCACCGACGATGAAACCCAGCGCCAGCGCGAAGCCGGACACGCTCGGCAGCAGCGCGTTGCGCGCCGCGTACCCGACCATCACCCGGCGCTCCGGCAGGCCCTTGGCGTGCGCGACCGTCACGTAGTCCTCGGAGGCGACGGTGACCATCATGTTGCGCATGCCCAGGATCCAGCTGCCCATCGAGCTGATCAGGATGGTGAGCGCGGGCAGCAGGCTGTGCTGGATCGCGCTGCCGATGAACGTGCCGTCCCAGCCGGGCACCGTGCCCGGGTCGTAGCCGCCGGACGACGGGAAGAAGCTGCCCGGGCCGGCCAGCAGCGTCAGCGCGATCAGGCCGAGCCAGAAGTACGGGATCGACGAGAGGAACGTCGTCACCGGCAGCAGCCCGTCGACCCACGAGCCGCGCTTCCAGCCGGCGACCACGCCGAGCCCGGTCCCGATGGCGAAGCCGACGACCGTGGTGATGCCGACCAGGATGATCGTCCACGGCAGACTGTCGCCGAGCAGCTCGGACACCGGCGTCGGGAAGAACGTGAACGAGATCCCGAGGTCACCGCGGAAGAGCTGGCCCCAGTAGTCGAAGTACTGGGAGATCAGGCTTTCGTTCTTGTCGAGTCCGAACAGGACGTACAGCGACTGGACCGCGTCCTGGCTGATCATGCCCTGGTTCTTCGCGATCAGCGACTGCACCGGGTCGCCCGGGATCAGCCGCGGGATGAAGAAGTTGATGGTGACGGCGGCCCACGCGGTGAAGACGTAGAAGGCCAGCCGTTGCAGCAGGTACCTCATCCGGCGGCCCCGTCGTACAGCCAGCACGCGGCCCAGTGGCCGGGCGCGTCGTCGACGTCGAAGCGCGGCGGCAGGTCGGTCCGGCACCGCTCCATCGCCACCGGGCAGCGCGGGTGGAACCGGCAGCCGGACGGCGGATCGATCAGGCTCGGCGGCTCACCCGACCCGCGCTCGGCCGGCGTCTCCCCGGGCTCGCCCCCGCCCGCGATCCGGTCGGGATCGGGCGCGGAGTCGATGAGCAGCCGCGTGTACGGGTGCGCCGGCCGTTGCGTGATGGTCTCGCTGTCGCCGCCTTCCACCATCCGGCCCGCGTACATCACCATCGTCTCGTCGGCGAAGTAGCGCGCCGACGCGATGTCGTGCGTGATGTACAGGATCGCCAGGTGCAGGCGTTCCTTCAGGTCCCGCAACAGGTTCAGCACACCGAGCCGGATGGAGACGTCCAACATGGACACCGGCTCGTCGGCCAGCAGGGCTTCCGGGTCGGCGCCGAGCGCCCGCGCGATCGCGACGCGCTGGCGCTGGCCGCCGGACAGCTCGTGCGGGAACTTGTCGACGTACCGCTCGGGCGGGGTCAGCTGGACGCGGGAAAGCAGCTCGTGCAACGACTTTTCGAGGTCGTCACCGGCCCGGCCGTGGATCTTCAGCGCCCGCGTCAGGTGGTAGCGCACGGTGTGCACCGGGTTCAGCGACGCGAACGGGTCCTGGAAGATCATCTGCACCCGGCGGGCATAGGCGCGGAACGCCTTGCCGTGCTTGACGTTCACGTCCTCGCCGTGCAGCCGGATGTCGCCGCCGGTGCGCGGGTAGAGCCCCGCGAGCAGGCGCGCGACCGTCGACTTGCCCGAACCGGACTCGCCGACCAGTGCGGTGACCCGGCCCCGGCGCAGCGTCAGGGTCACGTCGTCGACGGCCTGGATGCTGCGCTTCGGGCCGGTCAGCGCGGCCCGGCCGCGGCGCCGCACCGGGAAGTGCTTCGTGAGCCCGGCCGCCTCGAGGACAACGGGGAGGTCCCCCTCCGACCCGACGGCGACGGGGTCGGAGGGGGACTGCTCGGTCGTCACAGCTGAGTCCGCCATCGATCAGGCCGACGGCTTCAGGTGCAGGACGATGTCGAGTGCGTTGCGCAGCGTCGGCTGGGCCGGCGCGTACGGGTTGGCCTCGTCCGGCCAGCCGGTCCAGTTCTTCGTGCTGTACTCGCCGCCGGAGTTCGCCGCCGACGTCGGGATCATCGGCTGCTGGTCGATCATGATCTTCTGCAGCGTCGCCATCGCGGCGGTGCGGGCGGCGTCGTCCTCGGCGTTCGCGTACGTCTCGAGCGCCTTGGTGGCCTCGTCGTTCTTGAAGCGGCCGTAGTTGCCGTTGATGCCACCCTGGCCGGTCGGCTTGTAGCGGCTGCCGTCCATCACGTCGCGGTACATGTCGTACGGCGTCGCGCCGTCGTTGGTCCAGTGCATCAGGCCTTCGAAGTCACCGGTGTCCACCGACTTGATCCACGCGTCCTGGTTCATCTTCTCGACCGTGGCGGTGATGCCGATCTGCGCCAGGTTGTCCTTGATGATCTCCAGGTCGGTGATGTAGTCCGACCAGCCCGACGGGACGGTGAGCTTGATGGCGACCGGCTTGCCGCTCGGGTCGGCCAGCTTGTCGCCGTTGAACTTGTAGCCCGCGCCGGTCAGCAGCGCCTTGGCACCCGGGACGTCGACGTTCACCGTCTGGCCCTTGTACTGCGGCGCGATGAACGGGTCGCCCGCCGGCGTGGGGATGCCGGTGACCTGGTCGTTCTTCGGGTAGAAGTAGCCGGCCTCGCCCTGGTTGAAGATGTCGTCACGGTTGATGACCTTGCTGACCGCCTGACGCAGCTTCGCGTCGTTCCACGGCGCCTTCTCGGTGTTGAACCACAGGCCGTGCACGGCGAGCTGCGCGGGGAACCACAGCTTGTAGTGCTGCGGGTCCTTGCTGGTGTAGACCGCCTTGTAGTTCGGGATGAAGACGAAGCTCCACTCCGACGCACCGCTGACCAGCGCGTTCACCTGCGCGTTGTTGTCGGTGTAGGAGGTGTAGCGGATCTCCTTGACCTTCGGCGCTTCCTGCCAGTAGCCGTCGCGGCGGACGACGATCATCGTCTGCGGCGTGGCCGACTTCAGCGTGTACGGGCCGGTGCCGATCGGGTTCTTCACCGTGTCGAGCGCCGGGTCCTTGATGCCCTGCCAGACGTGCTTGGGCACGACGAGGGTCTGCAGGATCTTGAGCTGGTTGACGAACTGGGAGTTCTCGAAGCCCAGCGTCACCTGGTTGCCGGCCGCGGCGATGTCCTTGTACGGCACGGCGTCGACGTTCAGTGCCTTGTTGTCGCGCAGCAGCTGGAACGTGTAGGCGACGTCCTCGGCCGTCATCGGCTGGCCGTCGGAGAACTTGACGCCGTCGCGGATGGTGAGGACGAGCTTCTTGTAGTTGTCCGCCCAGTCCCACTTCGTCGCCAGCCACGGCTTGCCGGGCTCCTGCGGCTTGACGCGGTTGTGCATGACCAGGGGCTCGTAGATCATCCAGCGGTAGCCCATGTTGGACAGGGCGGACGTCTCGAGGAACGGGTTGTTGTTCTCCGACTGCGGGCCGTCGGGCTTGCCGACGTTGAGCACGGCGTCCGGGTTGCCCTGGGCGGCGTTCGAGCTGCCGCTGCCCCCACACGCGGTCAGGCCACCCATGGCCATGACCGCTACTAGCGCTGCGACGATGGAGCGCTTGACTCGCATCGGATCCTCCTGGTCATCGACGACTTACCTGTGTCGACTGGTAGCGAGCCCCGACCGCCGGCGACCGAACGACGTCGAGAAGTCAACCTGGGTGACTCGGGTCACGTCAATAACACGGCGGTAACGTTTTGTGCCTAAGTTTAAGTACTGAAAGAACTGGCGGTCTAGACCTGCTGTGCGGACTACTCCTTGCGACGCAAGGAAATCAGCCGGTTCGGCCCCCGCTGGCCAGCAACTGCGCGATCGGCAGCGTCGCCGCGCCGAGCGCGACCGCCTCCGGCCCGAGCCTGCCGAGGACGACCTCGGTGTGCCCGGCGAGGTAGTCGAGCGCGTGGCGGCCGACGGCGTCGCGGACGGCGGGCAGGATCGCCGGGCCCATGATCGCGCCGGCCGAACCGGCGAGCACGACCCGGTCCGGGCTGAGCAGGTTGATCAGGTTGGCGATGCCGATCCCCAGGTATTCGCCGGTTTCGGCGAGCACGTCGGCGGCCGGGCCGGGTTCGCCGGCCGCCGCCACGATGTGCGCGAGTTCGATGTCGCTTTCGTCCCCGATGACCGGTTGCTTGCCGACGCGGGCGGCGTAGTGCCGGACGACCGCCTCGGTACCGACGTAGGCCTCCAGGCAGCCGTGCGAGCCGCACCGGCAGGGCGCGCCGCCCGCCTCGACGACGGTGTGGCCCCACTCGCTGGTCGTGATGCCGGGGTGCGACCGCCCGGCCGTGGCGACGGCGGCCCCGACCCCGACGCCGAGCAGGGCGACGATG
>NZ_JAAGNB010000237.1:0-31789 GCF_010550475.1 Amycolatopsis sp. SID8362 | reverse complement strand
GCTCGGCTACGCGTACGGCAGCCGCGGCCCGGCGCGGCTGGGCCGGGTACGGGCCGGCTACTTCGGCCAGGCGGGGGTGCGCGACCCGCACGTCGTGCAGTACGCCGACGGCCGGCCCTACATCCGCGACGGCAAGCTCTACCTCACCATGACCAACGCCGGACTCGGGTTCTTCCAGCAGGCGCACTGGGCGGTGTGGACGCTCGACCTGGCCGATCCGACGAAGCTGGAGCAGGTCGCGACGCTGTTCTTCGCCCGCGACGGCGTCGTGCTCGGCGACCACGCCGGCCAGATCGTCGTCGACGACGACCGGTTCATCCTGCTGATGAGCTCCTGGGGCGACTTCTCCTTCACCGGCGTCCACGTCCGGCACACCGTCACCCGCGAGAACGTGCTCTCCGGCGTGCACGTCCTGCCGACGCGGCAGCTCCCGCTGCCGACCACCGTCAGTTCGTGGGACCCCGCGCTGACCCGGATCGACGGCCGGTGGCACATCGCGTTCGTCGAAAGCCCCGCGCAGCAGCCGTCCTTCGTGTTCCACCCCGCGCTCGCGGCCGCGCCACGCGGCGCCGACTACGACCACGGCCTGACGTTGCTGGGCGCCGACACATCGGTCGACCAGACCGAAGGCACGATCCTGCAGCGGGTGGGCGGCCGGTGGTACTTGTTCGCCAGCGACGGCGACGCCCGCGAATACCCGGTGTACGACCTGCGGCTGCGCAAGCTGGGCACGCTGAACGCGCCGTACGGCACGAACATCCCGCACCCGATGCTCGTGCAGATCGGGAACCAGTGGTGGCTCCCCACGTTCGACGGCACGCAATACGCGGAGGACGTCCTCGGCTACGGCGGCCACGGCGATTTCATCCTGATGCGAGCCTGAACCCGTTTTGCCGTTCCGGCACCGAGGTGACCGCTCGGGCACGTCGTCTCATCGTCCGACGACGGTGCATGGCCCATGACCGGTTCCTTCCCACCGGAGCGGCTCCAGGTCCTGCGGGCGCGGACCGAGCCCGGCGTCGTCGTCCTCGTTCTCCGATGAGCTGGACGCGGGCACGGCGCCGACGCTCGGTCAGGCCGCCGCACGGCTACTGGCGAGCGAACCCGACATGCTGGTGCCGGACCTGTCGGAGCTGTCGTTCCTCTCGGTCGCGAGCGCCCGCGAAATACGGGCGGCCCACGCGCCGGGGTGGGTGGCCAACCTGCTGGCCGGACGGCCGTGGGACGGCCGGTGACCGACCTCAGCGCCTTATCGGCCGGTCGAGGCCGACCGGTAGGCGGCGATTCTGATCCGCAAGCCCCGCAGGTGCACCAGATCGACGTCGAAGGCCGGAGCCGGCCGGTACCCCGGGGCCGGCGCGCCCGTCCGGCAGGGACCGGTGAGGTAGACGAGCTCGTAGTCCGGGTCGTATCGCGGCGCCGACCAGATCGCGGCGTGCCTGGCTCGGGCCAGCCAGTAGATCGGCAGCTTCAGCACTGCACCGACCGCCTTGTCCAGGGCAGGCAGGTCGGCTTCGGCGATCGCGAGCCCACGGCCGCTCCACACCCGCGGTGCCCAGTAGCCATCGGCGACGTGCGTAAAGGTGGCCGTGTCGCCGGACGCGGTGATCGTCCAGTCGGCCACGGTGGTGAGGGTCGGAATGACGGCTCCCTGCGGTCGCGGGCTCCAGGTGCACCACACCGACCCAGGACAGGAGCGCCGCGGTCAGCCGAAGCGGCCGTGAACGTAGTCGGCCGTCCGCTGGTCCTCTTGGCCGTCGCTGCCGCCGTACGCGTCATGCCGGTGGGCGGGATGGTCGGGCACGGGAGGTTCGGACTCGCCGTTGCTCCAGGTGGTTGCGCCTGGCCAGCGCACGCCGACTTCGGCAAGCAGGAGGTCGAAGATGGGGGTGGCCGCTGACGGCACCGGCCCGGACTGGGTTGCCTCGCCGTTGCTGTTCATCGGTGCAGCCCGTGCCGCGACGTAGTCAGTCCTGTGAGGACAGTCGCGGGCACCCCGACCTCCCGGCCGGTGCCGTGCCGCCCGACGATCAGGATGGAGATTCTCCGGTGGAGTGCTGCGTTTCCGGACGCGCCGCGTGCCAGAAAAGCGCGAGGTCATGCGCGAGCTGCGCGGCCGGCAAGCACGCGGCGCGATGGGCCGCATCAGGCACAACCCGAGCCGAGTTGCACAGGACCACGTCCAGTTCGACCGCGAGCGCGCGGATGGCGAGGCGGACCGCGTCCGCGCGGCACACGCCCGCCCTCGGTTCCACCCGGCGCCGGCCGTCGGGCAGATACCCGCCGGGCACGATGTACAAGGTCGTCGGCGAGGTCCGCGGGGCGAGACACCGGCTCGCCGCGACGTGTACCGCTCGGGTGTAGCTCGCGAGCGGCCCGGCGGCACCGGACTGCCCGGCCAGGACCGCCGCCGCGTTCGCGGCCGCGGCGAATCCCTGCCGCGAGGCCCGGAGCACCGCACCGGCCGCGGCCGGGCGCACGGCGCGCAGACGTCCGGTACACGCATCCAGCTGCTCCAGCGCCGTCAATTTCGCTTCGATGACCACAGCCGTCCGCACGGGCTTCATAGGGCGGGACAGTACGGGCAGGAAGTGCCGCACCAACGGGCGATCAGCGGACAACCCAGACGGCAAAATTCCACGACGGCACCCCAACCATCGCCACCCGATCGAGTGACCTGGAGGGGGCGAGCCTACGGTGAGCGGTTTCGACCGCGCCCCGACTTCATGGCCAAACCAGCGACAGCGGCCCGTCATCCTCCGGTCATTGCGCGGGTGTCAGCGCACCTGCGGCGCCAGACGGATGGGCTGACGCCGCGGGTGCGTTTGAACGCGACGCTGAAGGCGAAGGGGTCGTCGTAGCCGGCCGCGCGGGCCACCGTCGCGATGGTTTCCTCGGTGTCCCGGAGCAGGTCCGCCGCCAAAGTCATCCGCCAGCCGGTGAGGTACGTGAGCGGTGGCTGGCCGGCCAAGGCGGTGAAGCGGGCAGCGAAGGCAGCGCGGGACAGCCCGACCTCGGTGGCCAGCGCGGCGACCGTCCACCGGTGGGCGGGATCGGCGTGCATCAGGTGCAGCGCCTTGCCGATGGCGGGATCCTCCAACGCCCGGTACCACGCGGGCAGCACTGCCTGCGGCCCGGCGCACCAGGCTCGCAAGGCCAGCACGAGTACCAGATCCAGCAATCGGGCGAGAACAGCGTCCTGGCCGGGTTCGTCGCGCGCGATCTCGGTGGCGAGCAGATCCAGCGCCGGCTGGGTCCGCGGCCCGGCGGACACGAGCGCCAGCGGCGGAAGCATTTCCAGCAGCCGGGCACCGGCGTCGCCGTGGAGCTCGTAGGCGCCGCGCAGCATCGTGGTCGCCCCGGGCAGGGTGTCGCCGTAGGTGCGGGGTGCCGAGTGCCGTTGGGCCTGCGGTGCCACCTCGCCTCCGTCGGGGAAGTGTTTCCTTCCCCGGTGGATGACGAACCCTGGTGGGGTGGACGGATCGTCGGCGATCGTGTGCCGGCCGGGTCCCTTGACGAGGGCGATGTCCCCCGGGGCGAGCCGCACCGCCGCGGCACCGGCGTCGTCGAACCTGGCCGACGCGCACCCGCCGAGCGTGGCCACGACGGTCAGGGGTGGCGGATCGGCGTAGGTCACCGACCACGGTGGCCGCCGAATCAGCTGCCGGACTTGCGTGTTGCCGGCGCGGGCCCGGACCAGCAGATCGCTCAGCACGTCCACCCGCCCACCGTAGACGATCACAAAGCTGTTCTCGACGTTCTCCCATGGATCGTCTTCGAGCCGGCGAGTTGGCTGTCCGGCATGCACACCATCCTCATCGTCGGCGGCACCGGGAAGACCGGTCGCCGCATCACCCGGCGCCTCAGGGCCGCCGGCCGGCCGGTGCGAACCGCTTCCCGCACCGGCGGAGACATCGCGTTCGACCTCGCGGATCCGGCGACCTGGGCACCCGCGCTCGAGGGCGTCACCGCCGCCTACGTCGTGGAACCCACGCTGCAGGCGAGCGGGGACCGCATCCCCAGGTTCGTGGCCGAAGCGGCCGCCGCGGGTGTGCGGCGGCTGGTGCTTCTGTCGGCAGGCGGGGTCGGCGAGGCCGACGACAGCCATCCGCTCAAGGCCGCCGAAGAGGCCGTGCGCGCCTCCGGGCTCGACTGGACCATCCTGCGACCGGACTGGTTCTCCCAGAACTTCAGCGAAGGCCCCTGGCTCCCGGCGGTCCTCGCCGGGACGCTGTCCCTGCCCACCGGTGACGGGCGCACGCCGTTCATCGACGCCGAGGACATCGCCGAAGTCGCCGCCGCGGCGCTCACCGAAGACCGCCACGCCGGCCGGATCTACCAACTGACCGGGCCACGGGCGATCAGTTTCGGTGAGGCGGCGGACCTCATCGGCAGAGCCACTGGACGCACGATCCGTTACGTCGACGTCGCCCCCGAGGCCCACATCGAGCGTCAAGTCGCGAACGGCATCCCACCCGGCGTCGCGCGGCTGCTCACCGGCGTCCTCGTCGCCATCCGCGACGGCGTGGTCCCCGAGGCCACCGACGACGTGGAACGGGCTCTCGGCCGGCCCGCCAGGCCGTTCGAGGACTACGTCACCGAAACCGCCGCCGCAGGTCTCTGGAACTGACGGGCGATCACGCCGAAGACGGTATCGCGAGGGCGACGGCCAGCACGAGGTCCGCCTTGTGGGTGATCGACAACTGGACCGCCACCACGCCGAGCGCGGCGGCGCGGGCCGCCGCGGCATCGGTCAGCACCACCCGTGACTCCCCCGAACCCGCTCGTTCGATGGCGATCTGACGTGGCGTGACCCCTCGCCCGAAGCCGGTGCCGATCGCCTTCGCCACGGCCTCCTTTCCGGCGAACCGGCCGGTCAGGAATTCCTGGCGGCGTTCGGGGCCGAACCCGCTCGCGGTGGCCAGCTCGGACTCGGCGTAGGCGTAGGCGCGGAACCAGGTCCGGGTCAGCAGCCGGTCCAGCTCGGCGAGGTGCATCAGGTCGGCCCCGATCCGCATCCGCCTCACCCGGCCGGGAACTCGAACACCGCCGCGTGACTGCGACCGGTCAGCGGATCGGTGTCGCAGAGCACGACCTTCCGGTAACGGTCCTGCCACGCCGGCCCGTTTTCCGCCAAGGCCAGCCACACGCTCGTGCAGTACGAACCCGGTTCGACCCGGTGGACGTCGAGACCGGTTCCGGCGTCCTTCCCGACCCACGGGCCGAGAACCACGAGGACGCCTTCCTCTCGATGCGGTTCCAGCAGCTCGTCCACCGAGCCGCTGGAAGACACCGACGCCAGCCGTGGGCCGGATCCGGTGCCGATGACCAGTGCGGCGCCGGAATCGGTCAGTCCGCAGACGTCGACGAGCGGGTGTGCGGTCGGGAGCGTGGTCTGCTCCAGTACCGCGATCACGGCCTCCTCGCAGCGTCCGGAACGTAGGTACGCCCTCGCGATCCGCAGCGCCGTGAACGGGGCCGCCAACCCCTGCTGTGCCACCGAGAACGTCGTCGCCGTGACGCCGAGCCGGTCCGCCAGGTAGGGCGCCACGGCGGTGAACGGCAGGACGTCCGGCAGCGCGTGGGTCACGATGATCAGCTGCGGGCGGCTGGTGCGCAAGCCTTCGGCTTCGAGCAACCGGTCGGTCAACGCCCGGTGCGAGACGTGGCGGCCCCGCTGCCAGCGGTCTTCGTCGACTTTGGCGCCGAAGGGTTCCAGCAGGTCCGCGAGGAACCGCGTCATCGCCGCGTCCTCGCGGTAGCCGGGTCCCGGTGGTGAGATCACCGCGTTCGTCCCGCGCAGGGTCGGTCCGCCGCTCATGAGACTCCTTTCCCGATGGCCTGCCTCGACTCGACGTAGTCGGCGAACGAGCGGACCGTGCGGAGGTGGTCGATGTCGAGGTCTTCCGGGTCGACCGTGATGTCGACGGCCATCTCGACCAGCATCAGCAGTTCCAGCACCTTCGACGAATCGAGCCGCAGGTCGTCGAACAACCTGGTTTCCTCGGTCAGGCCGGTCACCTCCCGGTCCAGGACGTCACCGAGCGCGTCCGCGATCGCCGCCACCACGCCGTCCCGGCCCGTCATGCCGGGTTGTCCTGCGCCCGATGGGTGATCACCATGGCGCCGAAGGTCGCGCCGAGCCCCACCGTGACGAGCACGTACCTGGCGCCGTCCACGAGCCTGCCGGACTCCCGCAGGGTCGTGTAGTTCAGGAACACGTCCGACGAGAAACAGTGGCTGAGCTTGGGGATGTTCTCCAGGAAGAACCGATCCGCCGGCGCGTCCAGCGCCTTCATCGTCTGCCGCCAGGCGAGGGCGTTGACGTTGTGCGGGATCACCAGCTCGATGTCGTCGAACCCGAATCCCGCCTCGGCCACCGACTCCAGGATCACTTCGGCCAGCCGCGGGCCGTAGAGCTCGCCGAATTCGGTGTTCTGCTCCGGGGTCAGCGCCAGCCATTCGGCGTACTGTCCCAGCGTTTTCGTGACGAAGGAGTGCACGACATCGCCGCCGCCGTCCAGCGTCAGCAGGCACGCCGCGGCCGCGTCCGCCATGATCGCGGTGTTGGGGATCAGCTGCACGATCGGCGAGAACGCGCGCTCACCGGTGACCATCAGCGCGTACCCGCCGGTCGCGCCCTCGGCTCGCAGCAGCTCCGCCGCGACGTCGATGGCACCCAAGCTGCTCACGCAGGCCTGGTGGGACAGCGCGAACGCCTCGACGTCCGCCAGGCCCAGCCGCCGCGCGAGCTCCTGGGCGATGTCGACGTCCGCCGGCGCGAGCGCCTGGGTCGTGTGCGCGAACACGAGCCGGTCGATCCGGCCGCCGGCGGGCAGCGCCGCCAGTGCGCGTTTCGCGGCGGGCAGCAGGAGCTCGAACAGGTCCATCCCGGGGTCGAACCGGAGCGTGTCGAGGCCGTAGAACTTCCGGAACACGCCGAGTTCGGCCCGGCGCAGCCCGAGGTGCTCGCCGAGCTCCTCGATGCGGACGCTGCGTTCGGGCACGAACGATTCGATGCGCTCCAACGTGGTCGCGCCCATCAGCCCTCCACGTACTCGGCCCGCAGGAGCCACAGCCGGTTGGCGCCACGGCGTTCGGGCGGCTGGACCTCGTACGGCCAGCGTCCCTCACCGGCACCGGGCTGGCCCGGTTCCTTGACCTCGTCGACCTTCCAGCCGTGGTCGGCCAGGAACTCCACCGGCTGGTCGGTGCCGAAGATCCACGGCGTGCCGTCGTCTGCCAGCCGGTCCAGGAACGGCTTCGAGAACGGGCTCCGCAGCAGGGCGCGGCCGAGGATGTCCAGCGCCAGCCGGCTTCCCGGTGCGGACGCCGAACCCAGCGTCTCCAGCAGTCCCGCCGCTTGCTCTTCGGTCAGGAAGAAGGTCAGCGCCTCGGCCACCCACAGCGTCGGGCGCGACCGGTCGAAGCCCGCCTTCTCCAGCTCCGGCAGCCAGTCCCCGGTCAGGTCGGCCGGTGCGACCCGGCGGTCGACTCGCGGCTCGGCCCCGAGCTCCGTCAGCCGGCGCTGCTTCTCGGCCAGCAGCGGCGCGTGGTCGACCTCGAAGACCACCGTGTCCTCCGGCCAGTCGAGCCGGAAGGCCCGGGTGTCCATCCCGGCCGCGATCAGCACGACCTGCCGGATGGCCGGCTCCGACCGCAGTTCGCCGATCCGGTCGTCGAGGAACTTGGTCCGGATGGTGATGAAGGGCAGCAGCCCGCCGCCGGCGTACCGCTCGATCAGCCGGAAACCGTCCGGCGCCGCGAGATCCCGCGCCAGCGGGTCGGTGTACAGCGCGTCGTCGCGTTCGGACTCGATCGCCCGTGCCGCGGCCATCCATTGCGCGGTGTAGGAAACGGCGTGCATCAGCGGACCCCTGCCCCGGCGAAGAACGCCTTTTCGATCGCGGCCAGTGTCTTGAAGTCCGCGATGTCGATGGTGTCGAAGTCCACCTCGACGCCGCTCGCGTCCTCGATGACGTAGACCAGTTCGACGAACGACAGCGAGTCGACCAGCCGGCTCTCGATCAGGTCCTCCTCGAACGAGAGCTCGGTGCGTTCCGGGTGCTTGCCGAGAATCCAGTCGCTGACCTTCTCGATACCTGGGGCGGGCATGTCTTTCTCCTTCGGGTGGTCGGTGGAACGGAGTTCAGTCCGCGGCGGACACGGCCACCGCGATGGCGTACGCGTCGTCGTGGGTGATGCTGATTTCGATCTCGCCGAGCCCGGCCTCCGCGGCGAGCCGAGCGGCGCGCCCGCTGAGCCGGACGACCGGCCAGCCGCCGTCGTCCTTGAGCACCTCGGTCGAGAGCCAGGGCACCGGCTGCCCGCCGACGTGGAAGAGCTTGAAAACCGCTTCCTTGGCGGCGAGCCGTCCCGCGATACCGGCCATGTCCGGACCGTCCGGTGTGGACGTGTTCAGCAGTTCGGCGGGCGAGAGCATGCGCCGCAGGGCGGGTCCGGAATCCGGTCCGACGAGTTCACGCACTCTGCTGAGCGGGACGACATCGATACCGATCCGCTTGGTGGGCACCGGTCACCCCACTCGTCCGGCGGCCGTTCGCACGGACTCCAGCGCCGCCTGGAGGTCGTTTTCGTGGACCTCGGCCAACACGGCGAGCCACCGCTCGAGGCCGAACGCGACGCAGCTGGTGTAGGCGAATTCCCCGCCCTCACCGAACCGGATGTCGCACCGCTCGCCGAAGAAGTTCCGGTGCGTGTTGACCGAGGCGATGGCGAGGGTTCCGTGCTGGAACTCGTACTTGACCGGGCTGAGGCGCTGCAGCAGGGCACGGGCTCCGTCGTTCTGGAAGAACGGGTCGATCGCGGCCTCCTTCACCAGACCGAGCCCGAGCTCGCCGGAGAACGCGAGAATCCGTTCGGTGAACCGGGAGACCACGTCCTGCGTGTGCTCGAAGGAACCGAGGGCGACGATCTCGCGCATCTGGAAACTCGCCAGCCGGCGCAGGCCGCGATAGTGGTCTTCACTGCGGAAGCAGCGGTTGACCAGCGTCACCGTCGTGCTCTCGTCGACCTGCGCTCCTTCGTAGAAAAGGTAAGCGCCATAACAGGTCGCGTGCGGCAGGCCGTAGCGACCATCCAGCAGGTCGGCGCCGGCGAACCGCCCGTCGACCGGCTTTCCCTCGCCTGTGGCCAGATCCAGCGGCCCCGCCACGAAGGCCAGGTGCGGGAAGTTCGCGTAGACGTCGAACTTCTCCAGATCGGTGACCGGGTACAGCGGCGGCGGGCTGATCTCCCGCGCGCCGGCGGTCGCGCCCCAGCCGCGGAAGGTCCGGTCGAGTTCCTGGACCAGGGCTGTCTCGTCGGGCCCGAGGATCGCCAGCGCTTCGGCGCCGTCCACGCCGGTGGTGCGGGTCATCGCAGGATTCCCGTTCGTTCGAGGTACTTCAGGGTCTTGCGGAACACCCGCTTCTCCGTCTCGGGCCGGGTCGGCGCGTCGAGGAGCGCGCGTCGCAGCTCCAGCGGGTTCTCGATCCCGGCGTCGCGGTAGACCTGCGGGTTGTACAGCGATTCGAAGCTGTAGGAGAGGTAGCGGCGGAGGTAGGCGGAGACCTCGAGGAGCTCTTCCTCGGTCGCCGTCTTCTTCAGGTCCGCGTACAGGTGTTCCACCAGTTCACGTCCGAACGCGATGTGGCGGGACTCGTCCTGGTGGTGGATGCGGTTGATCGCGCGGATCGTCTCGTGCAGCCGGTCGTCCTGCGCCATCCGCGAGTTGTAGTGGTCGACCAGTTCCTCGAAGATCAGGATCCTGGCGAACACGAGCAAGTTCTCCACCTTGGGCGAGGCGACCGGCGGGATCACGGCTCCGCCGCCGGCACCGCGGTAGATCTTCTTCCCGTAGCGCAGGCAGAACTCGGCGAAGAACCACATGTGCTCGTTCTCCTCACCGATGAAGTGGTGGAAGAACTCCGACGGCGCTTCGAAGCCGGCCGTGTGGATTCGCGCGACGACTTCGATGAGCAGTTCGCGGATCCCGTGGACGTTGAGGCTGTAGAAGTTGACGCTTTCGTGCCGTGACAAGGCGAAGAGCTGGTCCTCGCTCAGCGTCGCGGCGACCTCGCAGCCGTGGGTGGTGGTGAGTTCCGGGCTCATCCACCACATGCGCTCGGGCAGGGTCTCCGGCCATTCGAACATCTGGTAGGGGTTGTAGTAGTCGTCGATCGATTTCGACGAGAGGCGGTCGAGCAGACCGCGAAACCGTTCGTCCGAGTCGATGATGTCTGTGACCACGACGGCTTCCTCCGTTCCTCCGGGCTGGGTTCGACGCTACGACAAGGAATCCGACTGGTTCAACCACTCACGCGCGGTCTGGCCTACACCGGCCAGCACCCTGTTTCGCCGCCGGGCAAAGGCATATCGTGCTCGAATCGTTCGGCGGCGCGAGGGAATCGAGAAAGCATGACGACGCACGTCGGGGTGGACCTGCTGCACATCGCCGAGCTCGACCTGCTCGCGCGGCGCGCCTGGTTCCTGAGGTTCCTTTTCTCAGCGGAAGAGCTCGACGCGCTGGCGACGGCGGACAGCGCACGCCTCACCGGCTGGTTCGCGGCCAAGGAGGCGGTGCTGAAGGTGCTCCGGTCCGGGCTGTCCGGACCGGTTCCCCCGGCTCAGATCGTGCTCCGGTGCCACGGGACCGACGGGGTGTCGGTGGAGCTGCGTGGCGCGGCGTCCACCCGCGCACGCCTGCTCGGCATCTCCCAGGTGCACGTCTGCATCGCCCGGAACCAGGCGTTCGTCATCGCCGTCGCGCTCGGCACCGGCCAGCAAGGGCTATAGCGCGAGCAGGTCCGCCACCCGGAACCGCCGGACCGAGCCACAGCCGTCGAAGATGTCCAGCGCCTTTCGCAGCAGGCCTCGCCCGGCAACGGGATCCCCTTGCGAGGTGACTTCGCCGAGAATGGCGAGCGCGTGCCCCTCGCCGACCCGGTTTCCGGTGCCCCGGTGGGTTTTCAGCGCCCGTTCGGCGTATTCGGCCGCCCGGTCCCAGTCACCGAGGTCGCGCTGCACACTGGCCGACAGCGTTTGCGCCCGCGCCGTGAGCAGCCGGAAGTCCCGGCGGACGGCCAGGTCTTCGGCGGTGCCGGCATGGGCGAGGGCGTCGGCGAGCCGCCCGCCGCGGCGGCACACTTCGGCCAGCGCCAGCAGGCCCACGATTTCGGCGCGGGTGTTGTGGATCTCCCGGGCGAGCTCGACCGCTTGCCCGGCAAGTACTTCGGGGGACGCGAGCAGCCCGGTCCACCCGCCGAGCTCCGCGAGCGCCGCGAGCGCGTTGGCTTCGGCGCGGCGATCACCGGTCTCGCGGGCCAGTTCCAGCATCGCCTCGGCGTGCCCGGCGGCTTCGGCGAAGTCACCGGTTTCGGTGCACAACGCCGTGAGTACGCCGAGCGCGGTCAATTCCCCGTAGCGGCTGCCGGTACCCCGGTGCAGCGCGATGCCCTTGAGCAGTGCTTCGTGTGCGTCGACGAGCCTGCCGAGGTCGATGTAGACCTCGCCCAGTGTCGTGTGCACGTGCGCGGCGGCGTTCCGGTTGCCGGCACGTTCGGTGAGGGCCAGCGCCTCGGTCAGCCGGCGTACGGCGTCCCGCGGCCGGCCCAGCTCCCGGTAGAGAGCGCCGATGTTGTGCAGGTTGGCCGAAAGCCCCGCCTCCCAGCCCATCCGGCTGTTCAGTTCGATCGCGCGGTCGAGTTCGGCGACCGCCTCGTCGAGCCTGCCGAGTTCCCAGTGGACCCCGGCCAGGTTGCCGCGCGTGGCGGCCTCCGCTTCCTGCCAGTTCTCGGAAACCGCCAGCTCCAGCGCGAGGGTGTAGTGCGTGACGGCTGTCGTGTAGTCGCCGATCCCCCGGTACACCTGCGCGAGGCTCTGCCGGGCGGCGATCCGGCCGCGCGGCTCGCCGTCCTCGTCGGCGGCGGCCAGCGCCGCCTTCGCGACGGCGATCCAGTCCACGGCGTATCTCCTGAGCCAGAAGAACCCGCGCAGGGCGTCCGCCAGCAACCACACGATCCGCCGAGGCCCCCGTGCGGCGGCGTCGTGCACGACGGCGACGAGGTTCGCGCGCTCCGCTTCGAGCCACTCCAGCGCTTCGGCGTCCTCGGTGAAGACGACTTCGGTCTCGCCGAATTCGGCGGCGTCAGGGAGCCGCAGGATCTGCGGGGCGAGCCGTTCGACCGCGGCGGTGACGGTCGCCAGGTACCAGCCGAACAACCGGTGCCGCGCCGCCTCGCGCACGTCCTCGTCGTCCTCGGCGAGCGCGCGTTCAGCCGCGTAGAGCCGGAGCAGGTCGTGAGCGTGGAACCGTGCGTCGGCGTCCTGTTCGAGCATGTTCGCGTGGACCAGTTCGGCGACGGCCGCGGAAGCGCTCTCCGGGCCCCGGCCGGCGAGCAGCTCGATCGTGCGGGCGGTGAAATCCGCCACTTGGACGACACCGAGCAGCCTGAACAGCTCAGCCGCCGCCGAGGTCAACCGCCGGTAGGACAGCTCGAACGCCGCGCGGACGGCGGTCGACGGGTCACCGTCGAACCCGAGCCGGTCCAGCCGGTCGGCCCGCACCAGCCCGTCGACCACCGAACCGATCGTCCGGTCCCCGCCGGAGCCCACCCACGCGGCCGCGATCCGGAGTGCGAGCGGAAGGCCGGCGCACAGGCCGGCCAGCGTCTCCGCCGCCCGGCGCTCCACCTTGACCCGGCGCGCGCCGACGACCTTGGCGAGCAGCTGGAGCGCGTCCTCCTCGCCGAGCACGCCCAGCCGCACGGCCGCCGCGTCGTGGAGTGCGACGAGGCCCGGCAGCTCCGCCCGGCTGGTGACCACGACGAGGCAGCCGGGACGGCCGGGCAGCAGCGATCGCACCTGCTCGGCCGAGCCGGCGTTGTCGAGCACCACGAGCATCCGCTTCCCCGCGAGTTTCGAGCGGTACAACGCGGCCAGCTCGTTCGGTTCCACGGGCACCCGGTCCGCGGGAACGCCGAGGGCGCGCAGGAACCGGGCCAGCGCTTCGGCCGCGGTCACCGCCGGCGCCTGCGCGTGCCCGTGCAGGTTCAGGTAGAGCTGGCCGTCGGGGAACCGGTCGAGCGCGCCGTGCGCCCACTGCAGGGCGAACGCGGTCTTCCCCACCCCGGCGCTCCCGCTGACGACCACGATCGACGCGCCACCGGCGACGAGTGCGTCGAGCCGCCGCAGCTGCCCGACGCGGCCGGTGAACGTCGGCACCGCGGCGGGCAGCTGCTCGGGACCGGCGGAGACCGGCTGGTCAGCGGTGGTCAAGACCAATCGGGGATCGCTGCGCAGGATGGCCTGCGCGAGTTCGGTCAGCTCGGCACCCGGCTCTAAACCGAGCTCGCCGGTCAGCAGATTTCGCGCCCGGCCGTAGACCTCCAGCGCCTCGGCCTGGCGCCGGGACCGGTACAGCGCGAGCATGAGCTGGGCTTGGAAGCGTTCCCGCAGCGGATGCTCCGCGACGAGTTCGGTGAGTTCGGCGACGACGTCGTCGTGGCGGCCGAGCGCGAGATCCGCCTCGAACCGCAGGCCGAGCAGCCCCAGCCGTCTTTCCCGCAGCCGGTCCGCCTCGACCTGCAGTGCGCTGACACTGTCCACCAGGCCGGAATACGGATCGCCCTGCCATTGTGCGAGCGCCTGCCGCGCGAGACCGCCGGCGGCGACCGAATTCCCCTGCTCGTGCGCCGTGCGCGCCTGGTCCGCGAGGTCCTCGAACCGCCGCACGTCGAGTTCGCCGGGGTGCACCACCAGCGCGTAGCCCGGACTGCGGTAGACCACGCGCCCCGGATCGGCCAGCGCGCGGCGGAGCTGGAGCACGTAGAGCTGCAGGTTCTTCGTCGCGGTGCGCGGCGGGCACCCGGACCACAGCGCGTCGACCAGTGCGCTCACCGGCACCACTTCGCCGGCCCGGTGGAGCAGCAGTGCGAGCAGGCAGCGGACTTTCGGCGCGCCCAGCTCGACTTCGCCGGATTTGCCGCGGACAGCGAGCGATCCGAGGATCGTGAACTCCACTTATCCCCCCAGCCCGCCCCAACCGGAATAATCGCGAACTCCGCGCGGCCGCCCCCACGCGATTGGGGCCATACCGAGAATATACCGCGGCTCAGCATGCTTCGGAACAGAGTTCGACTGGTGGGATGATCAATCCGCGAACGCTGAACACGTCAGGGGGTCAAGGCCAGTGTTGGCATCGTCCGCCCGGAATCCGACCGAAGAAGCAGACCTCGCCACCGTCCTCGATCTGGTTTCCCACGCGAGGAAGGAAGTGCTGTCCACCTCGACGGGCGACGCACTGTGGTTCGGCGGGGCGGTGACCGAAGCGGCGCGCCGCGGCGCCATCGGACCACACGTGCACGTGCGGCTGTTGTGCGTGCCCCCCGCCGAGGACGACCACAGTGGGATCACCGACGCGGTGCGGCAGGGTCTCCGGGTCAAAGTCACCGACCGGAAGATCGAAACCTCCCTGCTGATCGACCGAAGGCTCGCACTGGTTCCTTCGGGTGATGTCAACGGCGCCAAGGGATTGCTCGTAGTGACCACTCCGACGTTGATCTCCGCGCTCGCCGAATCCTTCGACCCGCGCTGGGACGAGGCGACTCCCTGGGAGCTGACTTCGGCCCGGCCGGACGCATTCGAACAGTCGATCCTCGGCTGCCTGGTCGGCGGGATGACCGACGACGCGGTCGCGAACCGGCTCGGGGTCTCCGCCAGGACCGTTCGCCGGTACGTGAACGTCCTCATGGCCCGCGTCGGGGCGCGAAGCCGGTTCGAACTCGGCTTCCGGGCCGCCGAATTCGGCTGGCTTCCCGGCACCGCGCTCGACTGAACGCTGTCCTGATCCGGTCAATCCGTCTGTCCTTTGTGGATCGTCGAGTCGTGGAGTGCCCGCGTGCCTGCTCGCCGCCGGTTCGGAGTCCGCTTTCGGCCAAATCCTGGTGACGTTCGCAGCGGGGCGCCTAGATTCCCTTTCGGATCATCTCGAATTCAGGTTCTGATTGGACCATTTGCCTTATCCAAGGGGCTGCTGCGACGTGACCCAAGCGACCACTCCGACTTCCAGCCACGGCATTCTGCTCACCGGCGCCGTGATGACCCACCCACGACGGCCCGGGCTCTCCCGCCGTCTGCTGGCCGCGGCACCCGAGGGAACGCTGCGGCGGGTCGCCGATCCGGATCCGGCCGGACCGCCGACCGCGTTGCGCACCGCCATCCGGGCCTGGTCGGCGATCGCCGAAGGCGCGACCCACCACCTGGTGCTCCAGGACGACGCGCTCCCGGTCGAGGGCTTCTTCGACCACGCCCGCGCGGCCGTCGCGGCCGCGCCCCACGCCGGAATCGCCTTCTACACCAACTGGAATTCCCGCAACGGCGCCGCCGTCCGGCTCGCCGCGCTGGCCGGCCGGAGATGGGCCGCCGCGACCCAGGAGTACACCCCCACCGTCGCACTGGCGCTGCCGGCGGAGATCGCCGCCGGTTTCGCGGAGTTCGCCGTCGCGCACGGTTCCACCTGGCCCGACGACGTCGTCATGGCGCGGTACCTGCGGGCCGCCGGGGTGCCCGTCCTCCTGGTCGCGCCGAACCTCGTCGAGCACGCGGACGAACCCAGCCTGCTGCGCAACGACTCGCACGGGTCCCGGCGCTCGGCGTGCTTCGCCGCGCCGCCCGACGGCGAGTGGTCGCTCGGCTCGGGGCCGCTCGACCCCGACGTGATCCCGTTCTTCAAGCACAACCTCGCCCAGTGCGTCGTGCGCTCCGGTGGCCGGCGGACGACCGTCGAAGCCGAGCGGTACTTCGGCCGCGCGGGCCTCGATTTCGACGCGTGCCAGAAACTTCGGCTCGAAGTGACCGGGTCTGCCTCGGACGCCCTCGCGGATCTGGACCAGCGCCTCGGCGAGGACGCCGTCGAAGGGCTGTGGACGACCGCGTACCTCCTCGGCGTGCTCGACCGCGGTCATCCTCGCGATCAGGCGGGCACGCTCGCGCTGAGCACGATCGGGCCGGGCGGGCTGTGCACCACGGTCGGCGCGTCCACACTCCAGGAACTGCGCCCGGCCCTGTCCGGCTTGGCCGAGCTGGGCTACGAAGCGGGCATGCGGGCCCGCCGCTCGCCCACCCGGCGACGGGAACGGATCCTCGTCACCAGCGCGCACCGCCCCCTCGGCCGCGAGATCGGCCGCCACCTCGCCGATCGCGGCTACCAGGTATCCACAATGGACGGCGAACACCCCGCCGTCGACGCGGTGATCCACGTGGCCGAACCCGGTGCCACGATTCCGTCCGTGGCGGCCCGGCACGTCGTCTGGGTCTGCCCGCCCGGCGCACCCGTCCCCGCCGCCGCGCCGGGAATCAGTGTCCTGCGGACCGGTTCACCGTACGGGCCGGGCATCGAAGGCTATTCGACGGTCGAGTCCTTCGTCCGGCAGGCCCTGCTGGCTCAGCCGATCGAGTCGGACGTACCGGCGGAGGCGACCCACCGGCTTGCCTACATCCGCGATATCGCGCTGGCAGTGCACCACTTGCTGCACCAGCCGGCGCCACAGCGGACCGTCGCGACGCCGGTGCCGCTGACCAGCAGGGAGCTGGTCGACGCCGTCGCCCGCGCCGTCCGGCCCGTGCCGGTCACCTGGCCGCCACCGGCGCCCGGCCCCGCCGACCCGCCCGTCGTCGCCGACGAACCGGCGACGGACCTCGACCACGGCATCCGCGCACTGGCCCAGTGGCTCGCCTACGAGAAGGAAGAAGCATGAAAGTCGACCGCCTTTCCCGCTCCGGCAACGGCCTGGTCAACGAAGACCTGGCGCTTTCCGGCGCGCACCACGCGCTCGTCATCGACGGAGCGACAGCCGAGCCCGGCGCGGAGACCGGTTGCGTGCACAGCGTCCGCTGGCTGGTGGCCCGGCTCGGCTCCGCGTTGGACCGGATCCTCGTCCAGCGTCCGGGCGAAGACCTGCGTGTCGTTCTCCGCGCCGCCATCGAGTCGGTTCGCGAAGCACACGGCGGCACCTGCGATCTGGGCAATCCCTGCGGCCCGACAGCCACCGTGGCGATCCTGCGTGAGCGGGACGGGCTGGCCGACTACCTCGTGCTCAGCGATTCGGCCGTCACCTTCGAGTACCTCGACGGCCGCGTCGAGTCCGTCATCGACGACCGGATCGGCGAGCTGCTCCACCTGTCCTGGCAGGAGGTCCGGCCGTTGCGCAACGCGCCAGGCGGCTTCTGGGTCGCGGGCAGTGATCCGGCCGCCGCCGACCACGCCCTCACCGGCACCGTCGAGATCTCGCGGCTGCGCCGTGCCGCACTCCTGACCGACGGCGCCTACCGGCTCGTCGAGCGCTACGGCTGGACGTGGAGCCAGCTCCTCGACATCGCCGAACTCGACGGACCGGCCGCCGTGATCGCCGAAACCCGCCGCGCCGAACGGCGGACCGCACCCGGCCGCTTCGACGGGAAGCACCACGACGACGCGACCATCGCCTTCTGCCAGTTCGAAACCACCGCCGATCCCCTGCCCCGGCCGATCCACGAGGTGACGAAATGACCCGGTTCCAGGTCCCGTTCAGCGGCAAAGCGGAGCGCTCCGGCCCGCTGGCCCACGGCCACGCGAACATCGTCCGCGCCATCACCCTCGACGACGACCCCACGCGGCTCAACCTCGCGATGGTGCTCCCCATCCCCGGTTCGCCGACGGCGCAGGTCTCCGCCTGGATCCGGGTGCTGCTCGAACGCCACGAGTCACTCCGGACGACCTATTCGTTCGGGGAGACGACACTTCAGCACGTACGGGGCGAAGGCGAGCTCGCGGTGGACGTCGTCGACGGCGGCGGGGAACCGCTCGAGACGGCCGAGCGCACCGCACGCGCCCTGCGGTCCCGCGTCTTCGACCTGACCTCGGAGCTGCCGGTGCACCTCGCGGTGGTCACCGAAAACGACGTTCCGCGCCAGCTGGTCTGGGTGGTAAGCCATGCCGCGATGGACGTCGCCGCCTGCGAACTCCTGCTCGGGGAATGGCTGGAACTGAGCGCGGGGCGGGAACTTCCCGCGGATGACTCGCCGCAGCCGCTCGACCTGGTCGAACTCGAGCAGACCCCGGCCGTCCAGCGGCTCGGTCAGGCGGCCACGCGGTACTGGGAGACCAAGCTGCGCACCGTCCCCCAGGCGATGTTTCCGTTGCCCACCACCAGGTCCGGCTTCCTCCGGCCGGGGTTGCGCATCCGGTCGCGGGCCGCGATGGAGCACGTGGCGGCCATCGCCGAACGGACCAGCGCGAGCCCGTCGGCCATCGCGCTCGCCGCGCTCACCGCGCTGATCACCCACCGGACCGCACAGTCCACCTGCGTGACGACGTCCTTGTCCGGCAACCGGGTTCTCCGGCAGCTGCGCCGCTTCTTCGGTTCGATGGCACAGGACGCACTGCTCCCGGTGGACGTCCCGGACACGTTCGACGAGCTGGTGCACGCCGTCCGCGCCGCATCCATGCCGGCGTACCGGCACAGCTGGTTCGACGCGGACGCCATCTGGGAAGTGATCACGCGGATCACCGAGGAACGCGGCTTCTCGTTCGCGCGGGACCTCGTGTTCAACGACATGAGCGCGCTGGGCGACACCGCGGTCGGCTCCCCGCCCCGCGCGGCGTACAGCAGGCTTCCGTCGGTGTGGCTCCCGGGCGGACCGGACGTCGAGGACGATCCGGAGACCGGCGGCAAGCTCGAAGTGCTGCCGGAGGAGGACATCCCGTGCCGGTTCTTCGGCTGCCTGTACCGCCTCGACACGGAACTGGACCTGACGCTGTGGGTCGACCCCGACTGTCTCGACACCGCCCAGGTGACCGAGTTCGGGCGCGGCCTGCTGTCGCTGCTGCGCGCGGCGGCGGAAGGTGATCTGCCGTTGAAGGAACTGCATTCCCTCACCACGCTCGCGCCCGTCGAACGCGGAGACGGCTGGTATCTCTCGGATTCGTGCTGGGTCGAACTGGCCGCCGTGCGGGAGCTGGTCGCCGGCGTGCTCGGTGACCGGCCCCACCTGGTGTCGGCCGAACCGGACGAGCGGCTGGGCCACCGGCTCGTGTGCTACCTGACCGGCCCGGCGCGGCCTCCGGAACTGCACACCGAGATCCTCGCCGCCTTGCCGGGCCGGCCCACGGCGCTGAGCCCGCACCGCTACGTGGTCTGCGCCGAGCCGCCCGCCGATCCACTCGACGCGAGCGCCTGGGCGGCCCTGACCGTCGAAACGTCGACCGGACGGAAGGTACCGGAATGAGCCACGACACGGAAACCCTGACCGGAGAAGGGAAACCGGCCGCGCGACGGCTGTGGTCCGGCAACTTCAAGCTCTACCTCACCGCGCGCAGCGCGTCGATGCTCGGCGACGCGATGCTGCCCGTCGCGCTCTCGATCGGCGTGCTGGCGGCGGGGTACGGGATCGACGGCGTCGGCTACTCCCTCGGCGCGTGGATGGGCGCGCTCGCGCTGTTCATGCTGTTCGGCGGGGTGCTCGCCGACCGCTTCACCCCGCGCCGGATGATGATCATCGCGGACCTGGTCCGGCTGGTCGTCCAGAGCGCCATGGCGGTCGCCTTCGCGCTGGGCACACCGTCGCTGACGGCGATCATCGTCCTGCAGTTCCTCAGCGGCGCCGCCACCTCGCTGTTCCAGCCCGGCGTCGCCAGCATGGTCCCGCAGGTCTCGGACGACGTGCAGGGCGCGAACGGCATCCTGCGGATTTCCGAGGCGATCTCGGGGGTGCTCGGCCCCGCGCTCGCGGGCGTGCTGGTCAGCGTCGCCGGTGCGGGCACCGTGTTCGGGATCTACGCGGCCACGTACGGCGTCAGCGCGATCTGCCTGTTCGCACTGCGGCTCTCCCCGGCCGAGGCCGCGGAGAGCAGCGAACCGACGTTCTGGCGCCAGCTCGTCGAAGGATGGCGGGAGTTCGCCGCACGCCGCTGGCTCTGGGGCGTGATCGTGATCCACCTGGTGTTCGGCTGTTTCGTGGCGGGCGTTTCGCTGCCGGTCGGCGCGGACCTGGTGACGTCGGACTACGGCTCGACCGCGCTGGGCATCGGGATGGCCGCCTTCGGCGCGGGCGGGGTCGTCGGCGGTGCCCTCGCCATGAAGGTCCGGCCGAGCCGCCCGTTGCGGTCGGGGGCCATCGGATGGGCGCTGTTCGCGCTCTACCCGATCACGCCCGCCGTCGGCCTGTCGGTGGCCATGCTCATCGTCGGCTGGACACTGGCCGGTTTCGGCCTCGCCTACTGGGGTGTCCTCTGGTCCACGACCGTCCAGACCCAGATTCCCGCGGAGCTGCTGAACCGGGTCTACGCCTACGACGTCTCCGGTTCCCTGCTGTCGCTGGTGTTCGGCCGGTCACTCGCCGGTCCGATGGCGAGCCTGCTGGGCGCGCGTCCGCTGATGATCCTCGCGACCGTGCTCGGCTTCGCCTGCACCCTGGTGCTCCTCGCGGTCCGCTCGATCAGGGATCTGCGAAGTGCCGATGAACCGACCTCCGAATAGGAAAGGGACTTCCATGCGACCGAAGAGAGCAGCACTACGACTCGGGCTCTGCATCGCCGCGGCGCTGGCACTGCTTCCCACCGTCCCCGCTTCCGGCGCGGCGGAAGCGGACGGCGTCCCGGCGCCGGACCGGCCGGTCCTCGAGGCGTTCTGGGGTGGCACGCCGTCCGCGGACCAGGTGCCGTGGGAAATGCTCAACACGATCAGCTACTGGTTCGCTTCCCCCGCCGGCGGCCAGTGCAGCACACCCGATGCCAAGCAGCGGGCGGACATCGTCAGCCTCGCGGCGGTGAAAAAGGCCCACCCCGACCTCACCGTGGTGATCTCCATCGGCGGCTGGGCGGCACCGGGCTTCAGCGCGGGCGCCGCGACCGCGCAGTCCCGCACCGCCTTCGTCAAGTCCTGTGTGGACCGATGGCTCGGCGCGTTCCCCGCCGGCCTGGTCGACGGCTTCGACGTCGACTGGGAGTTCCCGGTCTCCGGCGGCCTGCCCAGCATCGGCTCCTCACCCGCCGACCGCACGAACTTCACCTTGCTGCTCAAGGAGTTCCGGGCACAGCTGCAGCAGTACGCCCGCGCACACGGCAGGCCCGCGCGTGCGATGAAGCTCTCCGCCGACATCCCGGCGGGCCGCGTCCAGGACGACGGCACCGGAACCGGCGGCGCGCCCTACGACGCGGCGAAGAGCTTCGACCTGGCGGCCGTCGGCAGGCTCGTCGACGTCTTCAACCTGATGACCTACGACTTCTGCACGGGCTACTCGAAGTTCTCCTGCTTCAACGACCCGCTCGTGAAACGCCCCGGCGATCCGAACGACGAGTACAACAACAACGTCGGCGCGCTGAAGTACATGACGGACCACGGCGTGCCCCGCGAGAAGATCGTCCTCGGCGTTCCCTTCTACGGTCGCGCGTTCACCGTCACCTCGACCGCGAACGACGGGCTGTACCAGCCGTACACGGCCATGCAGTTCCTCGACTACAAGGTCCTCATGGGCCAGGAGTGGGCCGGCGACGCGGGCTTCCGGAAGGGCTGGGACCCGGTCGTGCGCTCGCCGTACCTGTGGAACCCGGACAAGAAGATCTGGGTCAGCTACGAGAACCCGCGTTCGATCCAGGACCGCTCGCTGTTCGCGAGGCGCAACCGGTTGGCGGGCATGATGATGTGGGAGCTCGGCGCGGACGACCCGCAGCACAGCCTCCTCACCGCGATGTCAGGTCCCTGGCTGCGGCCGTGACTCCGGAGGCATCTCCCACAGCCCATGCGGGTCGAGCTGCATGGACTGTGGGAGATGTTGGCGTATCACGCCTCACGGCCAGGTATTGGCCTCTTTCCATTGCGACACGGGTTCCGCGCCTAGCGCCGTGAGCCGGGCGACCTCCGCCTCGAGATCGTCGGTCTCGATGTCGACGTGGTAGCGCGGCGGGTGCCGGATGGGTCGACACCCCAGGTGCGTCAGACCAGAAATCCGCTGCGGCAGCCGCCAGCCGGCTTCGATGCATGACCGCAAAACTAGCTGTCGCGAGGCGCGCCGGGTGCCGGCGCCGAAGCCGCGGCAAAGCGCGCAGCGACCTCCGCGACCGCGGCCCGTAGCTCGTCCCCGCCCTCGACGTGGAAGGCGAACGGGATGGTCGACAACCACTCCTGCGCGTACATCGCGGGATTGCTCGTACTGCCGACGAGTACGCACCCGTTCCCCGCCGGCCGGAGCCGTCCCATGGGCGGCCGGATCCACGGCGCCACCTCGGCGAGCGGGGCGTCGAACACCACGCGGGTGGGGAACTCCCACCCCGTGCCGAGGTTCTCCTCCAGCGCGGCGACCGGGTCGAGGCCGGCGGGTGGCTCGAACTCGTGCGCGGTGTGCGCGACCGCGTGGACCCGGTCGACCCGGTAGGTGCGGACCGCGTCCGCGCGGTGGGAATGGCACAGCAGGTACCACCGCCCGTGGCGGACCACGACCGCCCAGGGGTCCACCTCGGCGTCCCACTCGGTGCCGGTCTCGGTCCGGTAGGTGATCAGCACCCGTCGCCGGGTGGCGACGGCGGCGACGAGGGCGCTGGTCCTGGCCGGATCCGGGCGGGCCGAATAGCGGTCGGGCGCGGCCGAGGCGTGCTCGCGCAGGGCGGCCGCCTGCCGGCCGACGTTCTCGGGCAGTGCCTGGATGACCTTGGCGAGGGCCGCGCCGACCGGGTCGCCGGCTTCGGTGGCGGCCGGCTGGCCGTCGAGCACCGCCATGACCAGCCCCAGCGCCTCGGCCTGGGTGAACACGATCGGCGGCAACCGCGTTCCCCGCCGGAGCCGGTACCCGCCGTGCGGCCCGCGGGCCGATTCCACCTGGATGCCGGCCTCCCGGAGGATCCCGACGTAGCGGCGGGCGGCCCGCTCGGTGACGCCCAGTCTCTCGGCGAGCTGGCCGGCCGTCGTGCCGGGGCGCGTCTGGAGGAGCTCCAGCGCGCGCAGCGCCCGGGCGGTGGGGCTGAGATCACTCGGCACCCCGGCAGGCTAGGCGATCACCCCGTGACCCGGAAGCCGATCGTCCGGAATGGGCTCTAGCGTGAACGCCGACCGCACGAGAAAGAGACCTGATCATGGACATCCTGCTCATCGCCGGACTGTGGCTCGACGGTTCCGCCTGGGACGACGTCGCGGCCGCGCTCCGGTCGCACGGCCATCGCCCCGTGCCGCTGACCCTGCCCGGCCAGGGCGACGGATCCGCCGACGCCACGCTCGAGGACCAGTTGGCGGCCGTGCTCGACGCCGTGGACGCGGCCGACGGCAAGCCCGTGGTGGTCGGGCACTCCGCCGCGGCCACCCTGGCCTGGCTGGCCGCGGACGCGCGTCCGGACAAGATCGCCAAGGCCGTCCTCGTCGGCGGCTTCCCGGCCGAAGACGGGAAGCCCTACGCCGGCTTCTTCGAGCTCCGGGACGGCGTCATGCCCTTCCCCGGCTGGGGCCCGTTCGAGGGACCGGACTCGGCCGACCTCGACGAGCAGGCCAAGAGCGCCTTCGCCGCCGCCGCGATCCCCGTTCCCGGGGGCGTGGCCACCGGCATCGTGCGGCTGAGCGACGAGCGACGGTTCGACGTGCCGGTCCTCGTGGTGTGCCCGGAGTTCACCCCGGCCGAGGCCAAGGAGTGGATCAGCGCCGGTGACGTGCCCGAGCTCGCGCGGGTCAAGCACCTCGACTTCGCCGACCTCGACTCCGGCCACTGGCCCATGCACACCCGGCCGGCCGAACTCGCCCGGCTGCTGGCTGCCGCGGCCGATCCGGCCTGAGCCACGGTCCACAACTCGACCGGCCGCTTGCCCCCGTCGTCGGTATCGACCATGACCCGCTCAGTCCTCCAGCCCCGCGTACTCCAGGTCCAGCAGCCGCTGGATGCGCCGGCGGGTGCCGTCGGTGACCTCGCCCGCCTCGAACAGGCGCGTCAGCTCGGCCGCTTCGACGTCGATCAGCTCCCGCCGCAGGGCGCGGTAGTCGATTCCGCGCACCCAGTCCGCCGCCTCCTCGCCGGTGTCGCCGCGGATGTGCTCGAGCCGCGCCTGCCAGCCCGCGCGCAGCTGGTCGACCACGAACGCGGGCGCCGACTCGGTCTCGGCCAGGTGATCCAGGTGGGAAAGACCGGCTTCCGCGAGCTTGCGGCGCGCGGTGCCGTACTCGGTGCGCAGGTCGGCGGGGTCGAGGGCGATCCCCGCGCGGCGGACCAGCGGGGCGAGCGTGAAGCCCTGGACCACGAGCGTCAGCACGATCACCGCGGTCGTGAGCAGCAGGACGAGGTCGCGCGCGGGCAGCTCGGAACCGTCCAAAGTGGCCACCGGCAGCGACAGCGCCGCCGCCAGCGGCACCACACCGCGCGCGCCCGCCCACGAAACGACCGCGGGTACCTGCCAGGAGATCCGGCCCTCCACCCGCCGCTGCCGCAGCGCCGACAGCACGAACACCAGCAGCAGCCGCGCGAGCACCAGCGTCGCCGCGATGGCCAGCGCCTGCAGCAGCCACCACGCGCCGCCGCCGGCCACCCGCCGCACCAGTGCCGGGAGCTGGAGCCCGATCAGGCCGAACACAACGCTCTCCAGCAGGAACACGACCGTCTGGTAGACCGCGCCGACCTGCAGCCGGATCCGCGCGGTCGTCAGCCGCTCGGCCTGGGTCCCGAGGATCACGCTCGCCACCACGACCGCCGTCACGCCCGAGCCGCCGAAGGACTCCGCGACGACGTACCCGGCGTACGGCGTGACCAGGGAGATGACCGTCTCCAGGACCGGGTCCTCGGTGCGCCGCCGGATCAGGAACGCGCCGAGCGCCGTCAGCACCCCGACCGCCACGCCGCCGCCCGCGAGCACGCCGAACTCCGCGAGCGTCCGGCCCCAGGACGCGGCTCCGCCCGCAACGGCCAGGAACAGCGCCACCCGGAACAGCAGCAGGCTGGTCGCGTCGTTGAACAGGCTTTCTGCCTGGATCAGCGCCTGCACCCGCGGCGGCAGGGCGAGCCGCCGCGCCAACGCGGTCACCGCGACCGGGTCCGTGCTCGCCAGCACCGCCCCGAGCACGAACGCCATCCCGACGGGCAACGGCGTCACCGCGACCGCGATCCCGATCACCGCCGCGGCCGAGAGCAGCACCAGCCCGACCGACAGCACCGCGACCGGACGGCCGACGGCCCGCAGGTCCCGCCACGGCAGCTCCTCACCGGCGGCGAACAGCAGCGGTGGCAGCACGACCAGGCTGATCACCTCCGGCGTCACCTGGACAACCGGGACACCGGGCAGCAGCCCCACGACGACCCCGACGACGACCAGCAGCGAGGGCGCGGGGACCCGCCACCGCCGGGCGAACGTGGCCACCACGGTCGCCACGACGACGAGGAACAGGACGGTTTCGACCCCGCGCATCAGCTGGTCCTTCCGATCCGAATCCGGATGCCGACCAGACTTCCCGGCGCGCCGCGATCAGCCTACGCGACGCGCCCACCCGACCGGGCCCGCCACGGGCACACCCGCACTAGCCTGGGGCGGCGACGATCGAGCTGGTCCTGCTCGCGCGGGTGACCTACCGCGGCCGGGAAATCACCAGCCCCCGCCTCGGCGGGCTGCTCGCCTGATCGAAGGGCTCTGGCCGGACGAGCGACCGGAACACCCCGCCAAGGCGCTGCACGTGCTGGCTTCCCGTGCGCGAGCCCAGCTCGACCACGACGTCATCGAAGCCACCCCGTCCGGTTACCGGCTCACCCTGGCCGAGCACCAGGTTGCCGACCGCCGAAAACTGCCCGGTGACGCCGATCGCCGTGCGGACCCCGTCCGGTTCGGCGGCCACGTCGTGCCCCGCGACCGAGGCCCGTCCGCCGTCGGCGCGGATCAGGGTGGACAGGATCCGCACGGCGGTCGTCTTGCCCGCGCCGTTCGGTCCGAGCAGGGCGAAGATCGTGCCCGCGGTGACCCGCAGGTCGATGCCGTCGAGCACGACCTGGTCGCCGAAGGACTTGCGCAGCCCGCTGGCCGCTATCGCCGGGGTAGTCACGTTCTCCTCTCGTCCACCGCGACCTCGGCGGCCACGAGGGTGCGCGCCCGGAGTTTCAGCCCGGTTTCAAGCCGCTCTCCGCCCGGCCGAGACCAGTGCCGTTGACGGGAATCTGACGAACTCCCCGGAGACACTTACGCTTTCCCTACGCCGACGCCGGGATCTTGACGTTTTCTCTACGCCGGTGGCGGCCGCCCGCGGGCACGCTGCGGTACGTGCCGGCACCCACCTCATGGCTGAAGCGGCTGGTCGTCGGCCGGCCGTTCCGCAGCGACACCCTCGGCGAGACCCTGCTGCCGAAGTGGCTCGCGCTGCCCATCTTCGCCAGCGACCCGCTCTCCTCGGTCGCCTACGCGACGCAGGAGATCCTGCTGATCCTCTCGATCGGCGGCCTCGCCTACTTCACCCTCGCACCGTGGGTCGGGCTGGGCGTCGCCGTGCTGCTCACCGTGGTCGTGATCTCCTACCGGCAAGTCGTGAAGGCCTACCCCAGCGGCGGCGGCTCTTACGAAGTCGCCTCGCGCAACCTCGGCAGCCGCGCCGGCCTGGTCGTCGCCGGGGCCCTGATGGTCGACTACATCATGACGGTCGCGGTCTCGGTCGCGTCCGGTGTGGACAACATCATCTCGGCCGTCCCGCAGCTCAACGACTACCGGATCGTGCTGAACATCGGCTTCATCGTCGTGCTGATGGCGATGAACCTGCGCGGCATCCGCGAGTCCGGCCGGGCGTTCGCCGCGCCGACGTACCTGTTCATCGCCTCGGTGCTGCTGCTGGTCGTCGTCGGGCTGGGCCGCACCCTCGCCGGGCACGCGCCGGTGGCCGAGAGCGCGGGTTACGAAGTTCGTCCTGAACAGGTCGGCCTGACCGGTTTCGCGCTGGTCTTCCTCCTGCTGCGGTCGTTCGCCTCCGGCTGCACCGCGCTGACCGGTGTCGAGGCGATCTCCAACGGCGTGCCGGCGTTCCGGAAACCGAAGGCGCTGAACGCGGCCCGCACGATGACCGCCATGGGCACCACCGCCGTCGTGATGTTCGGCGGGATCACCGCGCTCGCCCTGATCACCAAGGTGCACATCGCGGAGAACACCTGCGACCTGACCGGCTTCACCGGCAACTGCGAAACCGACCCCCAGCGCACGGTCATCAGCCAGATCGGCGCCGCGGTGTTCGGCGGCGACCGGACGGTGTTGTTCTTCGTCCTCCAGGCCGCCACCGCGCTGATCCTCATCCTCGCCGCGAACACCGCGTTCAACGGCTTCCCGCTGCTGGCCTCGATCCTCGCGCAGGACCGCTACCTGCCCCGCCAGCTGCACACCCGCGGCGACCGGCTCGCCTTCTCCAACGGCATCATCGCCCTGTCACTGGTCGCCGGGATCCTCATCTTCGCCTTCGACGGCTCGACCACCCGGCTCATCCAGCTCTACATCCTCGGCGTGTTCACCTCGTTCACCCTGTGCCAGGCCGGCATGGTCCGGCACTGGAACCGGGAGCTGGCCACCGCCACCACCGGACGCGGCGCGATCCGCCGGTCGCGGCTGATCAACGCCGTCGGCGCGCTCCTGACCGCGATCGTGCTCGTGGTCGTGCTGATCACCAAGTTCACCCACGGCGCCTACCTGGTCGTCATCGCCATCCCCGCGCTGTACCTGCTGATGCGCGCCATCCACCGGCACTACACCCACGTCCGGGAAGAACTCCGGCCGGACGAGGAGTTCGAGCTGCTCCCCAGCCGCGTCCACGCGATCGTGCTGGTGTCCACATTGCACAAACCCAGCCAGCGCGCGATCGCGTTCGCCCGCGCGACCAGACCGGACACGTTGAGCGCCATCACCGTCAACGTCGACGACGCCGACACCCGCGAACTGCGGCGCCAATGGGAACAACGCGGGATGAAGATCCCGCTCAAGGTGATCGAGTCCCCGTACCGCGAGATCACCCGGCCGGTCGTCCAGTACGTCAAGAACCTCCGGCGCGACAGTCCCCGCGACGTCGTGTGCGTCTACATCCCCGAATACGTCGTCGGCCGCTGGTGGGAGAACGTCCTCCACAACCAAAGTTCCCTGCGGCTGAAGGGACGGCTGCTGTTCGAGCCCGGGGTGATGGTGACGAGCGTGCCCTGGCAGCTGCACTCGACGACCCGCCGCGACCTGCAACGGGTCCGGCCGCTCCCGGGTGACATCCGCCGCGGCGTCACGACCCAGCGGCGGTCCTGAAGGGCCCGCGCTCTCCGGTGTTCGTTAGGGCAGGAGCTGTGCCACCACCGAGTCGACCAGGCGCCGCTCGAGGTCCGGGTCGCCGGTGACCGCGTGGCGGAGTCCGCGTGCGGCGACGAACGAGAGCAGCGACCACGCGGCCACCTCGGGGTCGAGGTCGCCGCGCAGGTCGCCCGCCTGCCGCCCGGCGTCCAGCAGGTCGGCGAAACCACGGGCGACGCGCCGGATCGCCGTGCGCGCCGTCTCGTGGACGACCGGGTCCGCGCCCGAGGCCGTCCCCTCCACGAACAGGACCCCGAGCGCCCCGGGCGCGTGCAGCGCGTCGAGGTGCTCCGGCGCCAGCAGTTCTCGCAGGACGTCCGGGACAGCGCGGTCCCCGGCCGCGAGCGCGGCGAGGAAGGTGACCGCGGTGCCGGCGGCCTGGTCGAGAACCGCGGCGAACAGTCCGGCCTTCGAGCCGAAGTTCTGGAAGACCACCGGTTCGCTGACGCCGACCCGGGCGGCGATCTCGGACGCCTTCGTCCGCTGGTAGCCGTGCTCGGCGAACGCCGCGGTCGCCGCGGCGAGGATCGTCTCACGGCGTTGTTCGGCGGTCATGCGCGTCCGGCTGCGGGTCACCCGGCCATCGTAACCACCCTTGCCCTCGAACTTAGTTGCGACTAAGTTAGCGGCATAACTTAGTCACGACTAAGCAGAGGAGCCGGGGATGGCACTGGGCAGATTGCTGGTGGGACACGGTGGCGAGCGCGCCGATGGCGCGGTGATCACGCAGGCGAGGCTGTACGAGCTCGGCAGCAGGATCGGGTTCCTGACCCGCGGCCGCCGGTACCGCGAACTGGTGCGGCGCTCCGGCGCCCGGCCGGGCGACCGCGTGCTCGACGTCGGCTGCGGAACCGGCTACCTGGCCGGCATCGCGGCGCGGGCCGTGGCACCGGGCGGGTCGGTGCTCGGTGTCGACGCCTCCGAGTCGATGGTCGAGTACGCGCGCGGCGCGGTCGGCACGCCGTCCTGCCGCTTCGAAGTCGGGACAGCGCAAGCACTCCCCGCCGAGGACGCGGCGTTCGACGTGGTGCTGTCCAGCCTGATGCTGCACCACGTGCCGGACACCGACCAGCCCGCCGCGCTGCGCGAGATGCGCCGGGTTCTGCGCCCGGGCGGCCGGCTGCTGCTCGCGGACTTCCGGCCGCCGACGTCCCGCGTCGCGCGGAGGCTGGTGGGCGCCCTGACCGGCCCGCGGATGCTGGACGCCCCGGATCGGCGGCTCGTCGGCCTGGTGCGGGACACGGGCTTCACCGTCGACGACGAGGGCACGCTCGGGATCCTGCACTACGTCAGCGCGACAGCTGCTAGCGGCGAAGACTCCTCAGCCCGGCGCGGATCTCCCTGACCAGGATCTCGGGCTGCTCCAGCGCGGCGAAGTGTCCGCCCTTTTCGGCCTCGCCGTAGTGGATCAGGTTGTGGTAGGTGTCTTCGATCCAGCTTCGCGGTATGCGGGGAATGTCCCGCGGGAACACGGTCACCGCGACCGGCAGGGTCAGCTTCGGGCCGGCCATGGTGGCCGACCGGTTCTCCCAGTAGATGCGGGCGGACGACGCGGCGCTGTTGGTGAACCAGTAGAGCGAAATCGCGTCCAGCATGTCGTCGATGCCGAGAGCGTCCTCGGCGAGCCCGTCGTTGTCCGTCTTGGACTGGAACTTTTCGTAGATCCAGGCTGCCTGACCGGCCGGCGAGTCCGCCAGGGCGAATCCGACGGTCTCCGGCTTCGTGCCCTGAAGGTGGTTCGACCCACCGAGGTCGCCGGCGTAGTGGGCGAGGCCGTCCACGGCATATTGCTCGTCAGCAGACAGCGTGCTGGGTAGTTGAGCGGGGAAGACGTAGGGCGTGTTCACGTGAATCCCGAGCAGGCCTTCGGGGCGCATGGCCCCGAGGGTGGTCGTCACGACCGAACCCCAGTCGCCGCCGTGAGCCGCCCAGTCGCCGTAACCGAGACGCCTCATCAGCTCCACCCACGCGGTGGCGATGCGCGACGCGGTCCAGCCGGTTTCGGCCGGCTTTCCGGAGAACCCGAATCCGGGCAGGGACGGGATGACGACGTCGAAGGAATCCGCGACGTCGCCGCCGAACGCGACCGGGTCGGTGAGCGGGCCGATCAGTTTCAGGAATTCGGCGATCGAACCCGGCCACCCGTGGGTCAGGATCAGGGGCATCGCGCCCGGGTTCTCGGACCTGACGTGGACGAAGTGGATGTCCAGGCCGTCGATCGTGGTCAGGAACTGGGGGAAGCGGTTGAGTTCCGCCTCGAACCGGCGCCAGTCGTAGTCCCGCTCCCAGTGGGCGACGAGCGACTTGGCGTGCTCCACCCGGACGCCTTGCGACCAGTCGGGGACGGTCTCCGGATCCGGCCAGCGCGTCCTGGCCAGCCGCTGCTTGAGGTCCGCGATCTCGGAATCCGGGAGCTCGACGCGGAACGGGCGGACGAGGTCCGATGGTGCGGTGGTCGATGCGGTCATCGTCCGGTTCTCCTGAACTCTCGGGGCACGGTGCGGCAACCGATTGCACACCTGTGTGCAGATTACGCGACTTGCACACTGGTGTGCAATCATGGCGAGGTGCGGACGGAAACCTTGGGGCGTGCCGGATGAGGGACACGCGGGAGCGGATCCTCGACGTCGCGCTCGAGGTCCTGGGGAAGAACCCGGAGGCGGGCATGGGTGCCATCGCCTCCGCCGCCGGCGTGGTCCGGCGGACCGTCTACGGCCACTTCCCCTCCCGAACCGACCTCGTGCTGGCTCTCACGCGCCGGGCCGTGAGCGAGATCGCGGCCGTACTGGCCGAGACCGCCGCCGCCCACGAAGCGGCCGACGAGGCGTGGGCCGCCTTCATCGCCCGCCTCTGGCCGTTGACGGACCGGTACCGCGTGCTGGTAGTGCTCCGCCGCGGCGAGTACGGCGAGGAGATCCACTCCCTCCTCGGCCCGGTCGAGAAGACGCTCGCCGATCTCGTCAAACGAGGTCAGGACGGCGAACTGTTCGGCCACCATCTGCCCGCCGACGTGCTCAGCGCGGTGGCCTTCGCCGCCGTGTTCGCCATCGCGGACAACGACCTGGCACGGGGAACGCTCGGCGTCCGCGCGGCGACGATGACGAGCCTGCTCACGTTGGGAGTTCCCGAAGCACGCGCGAAGTCCCTGCTGGAAGGCCGGCCGTGAGGGCCGCCGCCCGGCCCCACCGGGTCGCGGTCGTCGCCGTACCGCCCGTCGGCACCTTCGAACTGTCCATTCCGGACCTGGTGTTCGGCGGGGTCACCGTGGACGGGACCGCCGGCTACCAGGTGACCACCTGCACCGCGGTACCCGGCACCGTCGAGGCCACCGGTGGCCTCGACGTCGTGGTGCGGCACGGGCTCGCGGCCGTCGAAGACGCGCAGACCGTCGTCGTCACCGGGACCGGGGCCCGCGAGAACGCCGATCCGCGCGTGCTGGCCGCGGTGCGGCGGGCCGCCCGCCGGGGCGCCCGGATCGCGTCCATCTGCACCGGCGCCTTC
>NZ_JAAGNB010000182.1:0-15446 GCF_010550475.1 Amycolatopsis sp. SID8362 | reverse complement strand
CCGCGCCCGCCCACAGCACCGCCGCGACCACACTGCCCGCCGCGAACCGGCGGTACGGCATGGCCGCCGAACCGGCCACGCGCGGCACCAGCGTCCGCAGCCCGACCAGGCAGCGGCCCGCGATGACCGCCGGGACACCGTAGCGCGAGACCGCCTTTTCCGCGCGGTCCCACCGATCCCGGCCGGCGCGGCGGGCGAGCCGCGGTCCCCAGCGCCGGCCTTCGAGGTAGGCGAGCTGGTCGCCGAAGACCGCCGAGGCGACCGCCACCGTCAAAGCGAGCCCGAAGTCGAGCGTGCCGCGCTCGGCGAGGAAACCCATCAGCAGCAACGTCGACAGCGTCGGCAGCACGATGCCCGGCAGCAGCGCGGTTTCCGCCGCGATCACCAGCGCGCAGACCAGGTAGACGACCGCCGGGGGCGCGTCAAGCAGCGGCCGCAGCAGGCTGTCCACGCCGGGCCCTCCCCACCGCGACCGGGAGCGCCGCGCGGTAGACGAACGCCGGCGGCAGGTTTCCCCAGACGACCGGAGTGCGCTCTACGACCGCGAAACGGCTTCGCAGTGAAGCGGCGAAGCGGCGTGCGGGCGGTGTCCAGGCCGCGTGGGCGTAGGCGAACGTCGTGAACCGGCCGGTCGGGGCGAGTGCCGCGACGACCGCGTCGAGGATGCGGTGCTGCCGGGCCGCGGTCATGGCCGTCCACGGCAGCCCGGAGACGACGACGTCGAGGCCGGCGCGGTGGAGGTGTTCAGCGCTGCCGGTGACGACGTCGACCTGTGGGAAGCGCTTGCGGAGGGCCTCGGCGAAACGCGGGTTGATCTCGACGGCGGTCAGGCGCGCTTCGGGGCGAAGCAGCGCGAGGACCGCTTCGGTGAAGACGCCGGTGCCCGGGCCGAGTTCGGCGACGCGCGTCGCGCGCTCCAGGCCGAGGCCCGCCGTCATCGGTTCGGCCAGCCGCGGGGAGCTGGGCGCGATCGCGCCCGTCAGCAACGGGTGGCGGAGGAATTCACTGGTGATCGACATGATCCCGACGGTAGGAACGGCGGGGGGTGGCCGCGAATCCGTCGGATCGACCGGTCGTGTCCTCCTTCGGGAGGACCCGGTCGGACCGAAGTGATGACGACGCGGGCCGGGTCGCCGCGTTACGTTCGGTGGCGTGGAACGACTCGTGAAGTGGGTGCGCGGACACCGGTGGACAGTGGATCTCCCGCTGTACGCGGTGTTCCTGTTCCTCATGCCGAACTGGGCCGGGGAGACCCCCTGGGCGGTTCGCGCGCTCTCGATGGTCTTCGTGCTGCCGGTGGTCGTGCGGCGGCGGTTCCCGCGCACGGCCGCGGTGCTGATCGTCGCCGGGGGCGCGTGCGTGTACCTCAACGAGATCTGGGCGTACGACCGCGGCCGCACCGAACTGGCCATGGCGGTCGTGCTGTTCAACCTGGTCAAGCTGGGCGACCGGCGGTTCGCGGCGGTGATCGCCGTGGCGGTCTTCGCGCTCGGCTGGCAGTGGGGCTTCCTCTGGGGCACCTACACCGACAACCCGACCATCACCATCGTCGGCATCTGGCCGCTGCACATCGCCGCGTGGGCGCTCGGGGAGTTCTTCCGCGCCAAGGAACAGCTGACCGCGGAGGAGGCGAAACTCGGCGAAGCCCGGTCGCGTGCCGCCGTCGCGGAGGAGCGCACGCGGATCGCGCGCGAACTGCACGACGTCGTCGCGCACAGCATGAGCGTGATCGTGCTGAACGCCGAAGGCGCGAAGCTCGCCCGGCACCACGATCCCGCAGCCGTCGACCGCACGCTCGACACGATCGTCCACACGGGCCGTGGCGCACTCGCCGAGTTGCGGCGGCTCCTCGAAGTCCTGCACGCCGGCCAGGCGGCGCGCAGCCCGCAGCCGACGCTCGACGAGCTGCGCGACCTCGTCGGGCAGTCCGGGCGGGACGTCACCCTCGACGTCACCGGCGATCCGGGCGAGCTGCCCGCGAGCGCCGCGCTGCAGGCGTACCGGATCGTCCAGGAGGCACTGACCAACATGATCAAGCACGCCCCGGCCGACGCGACCGGACAGGTCCGCGTCGCCTTCGAGCCACCCCGCGTCCGGATCGAGGTGACGAACACCGGCGGCCGCGCGTCGCCGTCGCCCGCCTTGCCGTCGTCCGGGCACGGGCTGGCCGGGATGCGCCAGCGCGTCGAGATGTACCACGGCGACCTGACCACCGGGCCGTTGCCCGACGGCGGCTACCGCGTGCGCGCGAGCCTGGTGGTCGGAACGTGACCACCCGGATCCTGCTCGCCGACGACCAGCAGCTGGTCCGCGTCGGCCTGCGGATGATCGTCGAGAGCCAGGACGACTTCGAAGTCGCGGGCGAGGCGGCCAACGGCGAGGAGGCCGTCGCCATGGCCACGGAGCTGCGGCCCGACCTGGTGCTGATGGACGTCCGGATGCCGGTGCTCGACGGCGTCGCGGCGACCGCGCGCATCTGCGCCGAGCTGCCGGACGTGCGCGTCCTGATCATCACGACCTTCGACCTCGACGAGTACGCGTACGCGGCGTTGCGCGGCGGGGCCAGCGGGTTCCTGGTGAAGGACGCGCCGTCCGAAGAGATGCTCGTGGCGATCCGCGGCGTGCTCCGGGGCGACTCGATGGTGTCGCCGTCGGTGACCCGCCGGCTGCTCGACCGCTACCTCGCCGACGAGCGCGACCCGGTCGACACCGCCCGGCTCGGCGCGTTGACCGAACGGGAGAAGGACGTCCTGGGCCTGGTCGCGCGCGGCCTCTCGAACGGCGAGATCGCGGCGAAGCTGTACATCGGCGAGACGACGGTCAAGACCCACGTCGGCCGCATCCTCGCCAAGCTGCGCCTGCGCGACCGGGTGCACGCGGTGGTGTTCGCCTACGAGTCCGGGCTGGTGCGCCCTGGTTCCTGATCCTCGACGCGGTGTGGTGCTCGATCCGGAAAGCGCGCCCCGGAGTTCCTGACCCGCGCCGTGGCGAACGGTGATTTCACCGGTTGATGGCAGGATGAGCCCTATGCGGCGTGTGCTGGGTCTCATCGGTGTCGTGTCCCTGCTGGTCGCGGGCTGTTCGGGCGCTGCGAGCGAGCCGGTCCAGAGCGTGCCGCCCGCGGCGACCCCGGCGGCCGCGAGCGGGAAGTTCAAGGTCGAGACGGTGACGGCCGGGCTCGAGCACGGCTGGGACGTCGGGTTCCTGCCCGACGGCGGCATCCTCGTGCCGCAGCGGCCCGGCAAGCTCGCGCTGGTCCGCGACGGCAAGGCGGCCGAAGTCCGCGCCGACTTCTCCGACGTCCTGGTCAAGGGCGAAGGCGGGCTGCTCGGCATGGTCGTCAGCCCCGACTTCGCCACCAGCCGCGAGTTCATCACCTGCCAGGACCACCAGGAAGACGGCAAGGCCGTCGACATCCGGCTGGTCACGTGGAAGCTGGCCGACGACGGCGCGAGCGCGACCGAGGTGAAGAACCTGCTGACCGGCTTGCCGGTGAACCCCAGCGGCCGCCATTCCGGCTGCCGCCCGACGTTCGCCCCCGACGGCGCGCTGCTGGTCGGCACCGGCGACACCGCCCGCGCGTCGATCGCGCAGGACCGCCACTCCCTCGGCGGCAAGGTGCTGCGGCTGGACGCGAAGACCGGGAACCCGCTGCCGGACAACCCGTTCATCACCTCGCCGGACCCGCACGAGCGGCTGATCTACACCTACGGCCACCGCAACGTCCAGGGCGTGGCGATCCGCCCGGGCAACGGGCAGGTGATCACCGCCGAGCACGGACCGACGTTCGACGACGAGGTCAACCTGCTCAAGCCGGGCGCCAACTACGGCTGGGACCCGTCCAAGGGCGGCACGGACACGAGCTACGACGAGAGCGTCCCGATGACCGACCTCAAGCGCTTCCCGGACGCGGTGAGTCCACTGTGGACGTCCGGCAAGATCACCGAGGCGATCAGCGGCGACGCCTTCCTGACCGGCGCCCAGTGGGGCCCGAACGACGGTGCGCTGGTCGTAGTGGCGCTGAAGGGCCAGAAGCTCCTGCTGTACCACCTGGACCCCGCGGGCAAGGTCCTCGACGTCACGCTCCCCCCGGAGTTCGACGACAAGTTCGGCCGCCTCCGCGCGGTCCGCAGCGGCCCGGACGGCGCCCTGTACGTGACGACGTCCGACGGCACCGACGACAAGCTGCTGAAGGTCACGCCCGCCTGACCCGTCGGTCACGGCGGCGTGACCATGAAAAAAACACACCGAGCCGGTGCCCGGAACACTGTCGTCCGGGGGTTCGATCGCGGAACATGGTTGTCACCAAGAGTTTTCGCCCGCCCCCGACGCGTGTTGGACGCGGTCCGAAGAAAGCGTTCCCGCGGCAGCACCGCGCCGGTCCCCGGGCGCCATCGCCGACCTGGCGATCGGGGACCGGCCTCCAGCCACTAGTTACCCAGGTGAGCCCCGCCGTTGACGTGCACCACTTGGCCCGTGACGTGCCCGGCGGCGGGGCTCGCCAGAAACGCCACCACGGCGGCCACGTCTTCCGGTGTGCCCGGCCGCTTGTTCATCGTGTTGCCGACCAGCCACTCGCGACGGCGGTCGCTGAGCTGCCCGTGGAAGAACTCGGTGTCCCCGACCAGCCCGGGCGCGACGACGTTCGCGGTGATCCCGCGCGGGCCGAACTCCCTGGCCACGCTCACGTTCCAGCCTTCGACCGCGGCCTTCGCGGCACCGTAGGACCCGGCGCCGGTGTGGGCGGCGATCGAGCCGATCGTCACGATCCGGGCGCCGTCGGCGAAACGCTCGCGCAGCGCGTGCGTCACCAGAGCCGCACTGACCACATTGGACCGGAGGTTCCGTTCGAACGCGGCCGCGAAGCCGGCGAGGCCTTCTCCGCCGGTGTCGAGGAAGTCGGTGTTGCCGCCGGCGTTGTTGACGAGCACGTCGACGCGGTCGGGCAACTCCGCCAGTGCGGCTTCGACGGCCGCGGGATCGGCGGCGTCGAACACGACGGGCCGCGCGCCCAGCAGCGTCGCGGCCTCGGTGAGCACCTGCTCGCGGCGGCCGGTGATGGTGACGCGCTCGCCCGCGAACGCGGCCGCGACCGCGTAGCCGATGCCCGTGCCGCCGCCGGTCACCACGACTTCCCTGTTGTTCCCCATGCCCCCGACCCTAGTGCCTAGGATCGGGGCATGACCAAGATCGATCCGGCCACTTCCGCGCTCGTGCTCGTCGACCTGCAGGAGCGGATCGTGGCGTTGCCGACGACGCCCCACCGCGGCGAAGACGTCGTGCGGAACGCCCTGCGCCTGCGGGACGCCTTCCGCGAAGCGGGCGCGCCGGTGGTGATCGTGCAGGTGTCCCGCCCGGACAACCCGCCCGGCAACGAGCTGGTCTTCGACGCGCAGGACGACAAGATCGTCACGAAGTACACGATCGGCGGCTTCGCCGACACCGACCTGGACGAGTACCTGCGCGGCAAAGGCGTCCGCACGGTGTACTTCGGCGGCATCGCGACGGAGTTCGGCGTCGAGTCGACCCTGCGCGCGGCCTCCGACCACGGTTACGACACGGTGGCGGTCTCCGACGCGATGACAGCGCTTTCCGAAATCTCGCACGAGAACGCGATCACGAAGATCTTCCCGCGGCTCGGCACGGTCGTGACGACCGACGAGGTGCTGGCGTGATCGACAAGGTCGCCTGGGTGCACGTCGTCGACGGCCGGGTCCTGGCCGCGCGTTCGCGGGACAAGGACAAGTTCTACCTGCCGGGCGGCAAACGCGAGCCAGGCGAATCGGACACCGAAACGCTGGTGCGCGAAATCCGCGAAGAGCTGGACGTCGAGATCACCCCGTCGACGATCGCCCCGGCCGGCACGTTCGAAGGCCAAGCCCACGGCAAAGCACCGGGCACCCTGGTCCGGACGACGGCCTACACGGCCGAGTACACGGGAACCCTCAAGGCCAGCAGCGAAATCGAGGAGATCGCCTGGCTCACCCACGCGGACCGGCCGCGGATTTCCCTGGTGGCCCAGCTGATCTTCGCCCACCTGCGCGAGACCGGGCAGCTGCGGTGATCGACAAGATCGCCTGGCTGCACCCGCTCGACGGCCGCATCCTCAGCACCCGCTCACGCGGCAAGGACGTGTACTACCTCCCGGGCGGCAAGCGCGAGCCGGGCGAGTCGGACGCCGAGACGCTCATCCGCGAGATCCACGAGGAACTCGACGTCGCGATCGTGCCGGGGTCGATCACCCCGGCGGGAGTGTTCGAGGCGGAGGCACACGGCCACGCGGGCACCCCGGTCCGGATGACCTGCTACACGGCGGAGTACTCGGGAACGCTCAAGGCCAGCAGCGAAATCGAGGAGGTCGCCTGGCTGACCTACGCGGACCGCGACCGCGTCTCGGCGGTGGACCAGCTGATCTTCGACCACCTGCACGAAACCGGGCAGCTCAGCTGACGAGGAACTCGGCCACGTCCGCGCTGAACCGCCGCAGCTCCTCGCCCGGCGTGACGGGCGTCCGGACCGTGCACTCCCACTCGTGACGGCGGAGCGTCCACACGAGCTCGACCACGTGCCCGGTGTGCGTCGCGCGCAGTTCGAGGTCGCCTCGGAACGATGTCCAGGTTCGCGTGCCGGGCCAGCCGCGGAAGTCCCGGTCGAGGCCGGCCGCGAAGGTGTCGAGGCTGTCGCCGTGGAGGGTCTCGACGCTGACCGCCGCGGACAGGCCGTCGCCTTCCGCCCGGGCCGTGAACCAGAGCAGGTCGCCTTCGGACCGGTCCAGGTCCGCGAGGGTCAGCACCCGCCCGGCCCCGGGACCGAAACCGTCATCCCAGCCGCAGCTTCGGCTTGTGCTCCAGGTGGGACAGCCCGTTCCAAGCCAGGTTCACGAGGTGGGCCGCGACCTCGTCCCGCTTCGGCTTCCGCGCGTCCAGCCACCACTGGCCGGTCAGTGCGACCATCCCCACCAGCGCCTGGGCGTACAGCGCCGCCAGCTTCTCGTCGTACCCCCGGGCCGCGAACTGCTGGGCCAGGATGTGCTCCACCTGGCTCGCGATGTCGTTCAGCACCGTCGAAAACGTGCCCGTCGAACTCGCCACCGGCGAGTCCCGCACCAGGATGCGGAACCCGTCGTGGGAGTCCTCGACGTACGACAGCAGCGCCGTCGCCGCCTGTTCGAGCATCACGCGGGGGTGGCCGCCGTGCAACGTGGAGACCATGCGGTCCAGCAGGAGCTGGGTTTCGCGGTCGACGACCACCGCGTAGATGCCCTCTTTGCCGCCGAAGTGCTCGTACACCACCGGCTTCGAGACGTTGGCGCGGTGCGCGATCTCCTCGATCGACGTGCCGTCGAAGCCCTTCTCGGCGAACAGGGCCCTGGCCACGTTCAGCAGCTGACGGCGCCGTTCGCTGCCGGTCATCCGCACCCTCGTCACCGGGGCGGCCGGACGTGCCCCGGTGACCTGCTGCTCACGCTTCGAACGTCGTCTCCCCGCCACCGGGGCAGCCTAGTTGACTAGCCCTTTTCCGTCGCGATACGGGCCAGGCGCTGCGGCGTCGGCCAGCGGACGTCGTGCACCCAGCCGAACTTCTCGAAGATCCAGATCAGCCGCGCGGAGATGTCGATCTGGCCGCGCTTGACACCGTGGCGCGCGGACGTCGGGTCGGCGTGGTGCAGGTTGTGCCACGACTCGCCGAACGAGAAGATGGCCAGCGGCCAGAAGTTCGCCGACTTGTCGCGGGCGGCGAACGGGCGCTCGCCGATCATGTGGCAGATCGAGTTGACCGACCAGGTCACGTGGTGCAGCACGCAGATGCGCACCAGGCCCGCCCAGAAGAACGCGGTGACCGCGCCCCACAGCGACCACGAGATGAGCCCGCCCAGCAGCGCCGGCAGCAGCAGGCTGACCAGCGACCACAGCCAGAACAGGTCGTCGACCTTCTTGATCGCCGGGTCCTTGACCAGGTCCGGGGCGAAGCGCTCGGCGTTGGTCTGGTCGCGCTCGAACAGCCAGCCCATGTGCGCGTGCCAGAAGCCCTTCGCGATGGCCCACGGCGAGGTGCCGAACGCCCACGGCGAGTGCGGGTCGCCGTCGCGGTCGGAGAACGCGTGGTGGCGGCGGTGGTCGGCGACCCAGGTGATCACCGGGCCCTGCAGGGCGATGCTGCCCGCGATGGCCATGAACACGCGCAGCCACTGCTTGGCCTTGAACGAACCGTGCGTGAAGTAGCGGTGGTACGACACCGTGATGCCCAGCCCGCTGATCGCGTAGAACACCACGAAGATGCCGACGTCGACCCAGCTCAGTCCCCAGCCCCAGGCGAACGGCACCGCGACCAGCAGCGCCACCAGCGGCGCGATGACGCCGAAGTAGACCGACAGCTGCACGCCGATGCCACGCGTGCCTTCGGTAACGGGTTTGGGCCCCTTGGGGGCCGAAGGCTCCCCGGTGGGCTGAGAACGGTCGAGCGTGGCCGTCATACGCTTCACTTCTCCCTACGCGGGCGCCCCTAAGACGTAGGGTGCCCTAACCTACGATGCCGTAAGTTACGGTACAGGAGGTTCGGGCCCCTGGGGAGTGCCCGAACCCACACACCGGTCCTTCGAACCCGGGTACCCGGCGGACGGGCCGCTAACGCATCCCCCGCGCGGACGACACCCGATCGTCGCTATCCTGACCAGGATCGATCCGCCGTAGTGTAATCGGCAGCACTTCAGATTTTGGTTCTGACAGTTCAGGTTCGAATCCTGGCGGCGGAGCAGCAGAAGGACCGGAAACCCACGACACCGGGAGGTTGGCGCTGACCGACGAGGCGACCGACCCGGTGGCGGCCAGGCGTCCCGCCCTGGCCGAGATGTCCGACGCCTGGCTCGTCGGGCGCGCGCGGGAGCTCATCGCCGCGGTCCAGCGGCAGGAGTACACGCAGCAGCTCCAGATCGTCGAGATGATGGACGAGCTGCTCGACGAGACCCAGCGCCGCGGTGAGCCGACCATGGTCGCGCAGCTGCTGCGCGCGTCCGCCATCGCGCGGCTGATCACGAAGGGCCTGGCCGCCGAGGCCGAGCCGCGGCTCGACGAGATGCTCGCGCACACCCGGCGGCACGGCCTGGCGCTGCTGCGGGCCGACGCGCACGCGCTGCGCGGGCGCCGGCTGGTCATCGCCGCGCAGGAGGACCCCGCGCTCACCGAGATCGCCCGCGCGTTGGCGATCCTCGACGACTCCGCGATCCCGAACCGGCAGGTCGGCATCCGCGCCTGGAACCGGATGCTGTGGTCGACGCTGAACGACTGCTGGATCGTGCTGAACCAGCTCGGCGTCTACGAAGCCGCCGAGGAGGTCATCGGCCGCGCCGCGAGCGCGATCCGCGAGAGCGCGAGCCCGCACGAGATCACGCTGCAGCTGATGAACCGCGTCAAGATGCTGCTGGGCTGGGGCCTGCGGCTGGAGCGGATCGACGAGTACGACGAGAGCGCCGAGAAGTTCCGCACGGCCGCGTCGATGGCCGTCGCCGCGGAAGGGCCGTTCACCGAGTCGCTGTTCCCGCGGCGGGCGAACGTCCCGGCCGTCGACCAGGTCGGCGTCCTCGCCGCCGCGCAGGCGCTGCACAACCCGACCACCGACCAGATCGACCGGCTCCGGGCGCTGCACGAAGGCACCGGCTACCCGGGCGAACGCGAGATCGTCGCGATCGCGCTGGCCCGCTGCCTGGACAAGGGCGGCCGCCGCGAAGAGGCCCTCGACGTGCTGCGCTCGGCGCGCGAGTTCCTCGGCGACGACACCTCGCAGCCGTCGATGCGGCTCAACATCGCCCGCGAGCTGGCCCGGCTCGACACCAGCCCGGACTACGCGTCCGGCGCGAGCCAGTCGCTGATCGACTACGCGACCCGCCTCGAGACCGAGATGTGGAGCCTGCGCGAGTCGCAGATCGCCACGCTGAACGCCCGCCGCGAGCACGAACGGCTGTCCGCCGAGCACGGCGCCATCACCCAGCAGGCGCTGCAGGACCCGCTCACCGGCCTGCCGAACCGGCGCGCGCTGGACGAGAAGCTGCGCCAGCTCGCCTCGTCGGCCGACGCGCAGCCGCTCGCCGTCGCGCTGGTCGACCTCGACGGCTTCAAGGGCGTCAACGACAAGCAGTCGCACGCCGAGGGCGACAACGTGCTGCGTGTCGTCGCGAGCACGCTGCGTGACGCCCTGCGCGGCGACGACCTGGTGGCGCGCTACGGCGGCGACGAGTTCATCGTGCTGCTGCCGGGCACGCCGGCGTCCGCGGCGAAGATGGCGCTCGGCCGGGCCGTGAAGTCCGTCGCAGGGCTGCCGCACCACCTTTCGCACGGCGTCACGCTGTCGATCGGGCTCGTCTCGCTGCGGCCGCAGGAGCGCGGCGAGCAGGTCCTCGCCCGCGCGGACGCGGCCATGTACCAGGCGAAACGCGGCGGCGGCAACCAGGTGGCGTCAGCCAACTCGATGGCGGCCGACCCGGCGGCCGCGTGGGCGAACGAGGCCCCTCCGACCGACCCCGCGTGGGACGCCGAAGACCACAGTTAGGATCGGTGCCCGACAGAAGCCAACTATTGGTAACCGTTGGGAGCGCCGTTGACCGGCCCGCTGAGCACGTTGATCCTCGCCGCGGGTGAGGGCACCCGCATGCGTTCCTCGACGCCCAAGGTGCTGCACCCGATCGCCGGGCGCCCCCTGGTCGAGCACGCCGTCCGGGCCGCCGCCGGACTGGACCCCGAGCACCTCGTGGTCGTCGTCGGCCACGGCCGCGAAGCCGTCGGCGAGCACCTCGCCCAGGTCGCCGGCACCCTCGGCCGCGCGGTCGGCACCGCGGTCCAGGACCAGCAGAAGGGCACCGGCCACGCCGTGTCCTGCGCGCTCGCCACCCTGCCCGCCGACCTGACCGGCACCGTGCTCGTCAGCTACGGCGACGTCCCGCTGCTCGACACCGCGACCCTGCGCGCCCTGCTCGAGGAGCACACCGAGGCCAAGAACGCGGTCACCGTGCTCACCTCCGTGGTCGCCGACCCGACCGGCTACGGCCGCATGGTGCGCGACGCGGCGGGCAAGGTCACCGGGATCGTCGAGCACAAGGACGCCACCCCGGAGCAGGCGGAGATCACCGAGATCAACTCCGGGGTCTACGCCTTCGACGCCACCGTGCTGCGCGACGGCCTCTCGCGCCTCTCGACCGACAACGCGCAGGGCGAGCTCTACCTCACCGACGTGCTGGGCATCGCGAACGGCGACGGGCTGCACGTCGGCGCGCTGGTCGTCGACGACCCGTGGCTGACCGAGGGCGTCAACGACCGGGTCCAGCTGTCGGTGCTCGGCGCCGAGCTCAACCGCCGGATCGTGCGGCGCTGGCAGCGCGAGGGCGTCACGGTCGTCGACCCGGCCACGACCTGGATCGACGCCGGCGTCACCCTCTCGCGTGACGTCGTCATCGAGCCCGGCGTGCAGCTCAAGGGCACGACGTCGGTCGGCGAGGGCACGACGGTCGGGCCGGACAGCACGCTGACGAACATGACCATCGGCGCCCGCGCCTCCGTGGTCCGCGTGCACGGGTCGGACTCCGAGCTCGGCGACGGCGTCAACGTCGGCCCGTTCACCTACCTGCGGCCCGGCACCAAGCTGGGTGAGAAGGGCAAGCTCGGCGCGTTCGTCGAGACGAAGTCCGCCGACATCGGCGCCGGCACGAAGGTGCCGCACCTGACCTACGTCGGGGACGCCACGATCGGCGAGCACAGCAACATCGGCTGCTCCAGCGTGTTCGTGAACTACGACGGGGTGAACAAGCACCGCACCGTTATCGGATCGTATGTCCGGTTGGGCGCGGACAACACGTTCGTCGCCCCGGTGCAGGTCGGTGACGGCGCTTACAGTGGAGCGGGTGCCGTGATCCGCGAAGACGTCCCGCCGGGCACACTCGCGGTGTCGGCGCCGCCGCAGCGCAACATCGAAGGCTGGGCGATCCGGCGCAGGCCGGGTACGCCCGCGGCGGAAGCGGCCCAGGCCGCGCTCGACGCCGAGTCAGCAGCAGGAACCGACGGGGAGTCGCCAGCATGAGTCCGAAGCAAGGCACGCCGAAGAAGAATCTGATGCTCTTCTCCGGACGCGCGCACCAGGAGCTCGCCGAAGAGGTGGCCGAGCACCTCAACGTGACGATCACCCCGCAGACGGCGCACACGTTCGCCAACGGCGAGCTGTTCGTCCGGTTCGAGGAGTCCGTCCGCGGTACCGACGCCTTCGTCATCCAGGCGCACACCACGCCCATCAACGAGTACGTGATGGAGCAGCTGATCATGGTGGACGCGCTCAAGCGGGCGAGCGCGAAGCGGATCACCGTGGTGATGCCGTTCTACCCGTACGCGCGCCAGGACAAGAAGCACAAGGGCCGCGAGCCGATCTCGGCGCGCCTGATCGCGGACCTGTTCAAGACCGCGGGCGCCGACCGGATCATGACGGTCGACCTGCACACCGCGCAGATCCAGGGCTTCTTCGACGGCCCGGTCGACCACCTGATGGCGCAGACCGTGCTGGCCGACCACATCAAGGCCACCTACGGCGACGCCGACATCACGGTCGTCTCGCCGGACTCGGGCCGCGTGCGGCTGGCGGAGAAGTGGGCGCAGCAGCTGGGCGACCGGCCGATCGCGTTCATCCACAAGACGCGCGACCCGGACAAGCCCAACCAGGCCGTGGCCAACCGCGTGGTCGGCAAGGTCGAGGGCAAGCTCTGCGTCCTGATCGACGACATGATCGACACCGGCGGCACGATCGTGAAGGCCACCGAGGCCCTGATCGACGAGGGCGCGGCGGACGTCGTCATCGCGACGACCCACGGCATCCTGTCGGACCCGGCGACCGAGCGCCTCTCGCAGTGCAAGGCGCGCGAGGTCATCGTGACGAACTCGCTGCCGATCCCGGAAGAGAAGCGGTTCCCGGGCCTGACGGTCCTGTCGATCGCCCCGATGCTGGCGGAGGCCATCCAGCAGGTCTTCGAGGACGGCTCGGTGACTTCGCTGTTCGACGGCAACGCCTGACGATCACAGCCGAGAAGCCCGCTCACCCTTCGGGGTGGGCGGGCTTTCCGCTGCCCGTGGCCCGGCAAAAGACGTGCACGACCCATTCACGGCGCCCGCCGCCTGAATGCGTCGTGCACGGCACCACCGGGAGTATTCGCCCCTGGCACGAAAGGCGGTTCCCCCCGCCGCCCGCCCGCCGCTAACGTGCCATTCATGGGGAAATTCACATTCGGTGTCAGCCTCCGCGGAATCAGCGACCGGAAATCGTGGATCGACCGGTGCCGCCGGGCCGAAGAACTCGGCTACGACGTCATCACCGTGCCCGACCACCTCGGGAACGGGAGAATGGCGCCGTTTCCGGCGCTCGCGATGGCCGGGGCCATCACCGAACGGCCGCGGCTCGGGACCCTCGTTTCCAACGTGCCGTTCTACAACCACGCGCTCTTCGCGCGGGAAGCGTCATCAACGGCCGCGCTGCTCGACGGCCGGCTCGACCTCGGGCTCGGGTCCGGGCACATGAAAGCCGAATTCGACGCCGCCGGGCTGCCGTGGCACAAGGCGTCCGAGCGGATCGACTACCTCGGCGAAAGCCTCGTCCACCTGCGGAAGCACTTCGAAGCCGAGGGTATCCCGATGCCCCGCGTGCTCATCGCGGGCAACAGCGACGGCGTGCTCGGGCTGGCCGCGGAACACGCGGACGTCGCCGGGTTTTCCGGGCTCCGGCAGCAGCCGGGGAAACCGCCGGGCACCTTCAAGTTCGACAACGCCGAAGCGATGGACGAAAGAGTTTCGTACTTCCGCCGGAAAGCGAACCGCGAAGTCGAGTACAACATGCTGGTCCAGCACGTCGAAATCACCGACGACCGGCGCGCGGCCGCCGAGGCGTGGCACGAAAGAACCAATCGCGGCACCGTCGCCGACGCCGGCGAACTCCTCGACGCGCCGCAGCTGTTGCTGGGCACGGTCGAGGAGATCGCCGGGCAGCTGGTGGCGCGGCGCGAACGCTACGGCTTCACCTACATCAGCGTGTTCGAGCCGGCGCTCGAAACGTTCGCGCCGGTGCTGGCGGAGCTCAGTAAGCGACCGTGAAGCGCGCGCGGCTGTGCTTCGGCCGCTCGATCTCGTCGACGTACGCGATCGCGTAGTCGTCGCCGCCGATGAAGGACCTGCCGTTCTCGTCGGTCAGCAGGACGTCGCCGCCGAGGCGGAACTTCTCCGTGCGCTCGCCCGGGACCCAGGCGCCGAACTCGGCGGCGGGGCTGACGTAGAACCAGTCGAGGTCCGCCGGCTGCTCGCGCAGCAGGTACAGCACCTCGGCGTGGTTGCCCGCCTCTTCCTTGTACTCGGCCGGGAACTCCGGGGTGTCGAACAGCCGCGGGCCGCCCTCGGCGACGAGCAGGCTCGACGCCCCGCCCACGAACGACAGCCGGGCGCCGTGCTCGCGCGCGGCGCGGACCAGCCCGGGCACGGCGTCGATGAGCTTCTTGCCGTCGATCGCGCGGGCCGGCGTCGCGACCACGATCACGTCGGCGTCCTTCGCGACCTGTGCGACGAAGTCCTCGTCGTGCAGCGAACCCTGCCGCGCCTCGACGCCCTCGGGCACCGAACCCTCGTTGCGCGAGACCCCGACGACCTCGTGCCCGCGGCGCAGCGCCTCGGCGCCGATCTTGCCGCCCGCGTACCCCGTCGCCCCGAAAACCACCAGCTTGGCCATGGGAAATCTCCTCCGTTGTCATCGGCCTTCGCGGCCGATGTTAAGAACGGAAGATCACGTACTTCAACGGGAGCAACGCACCCCCGGGTAGGTGTCCAGGTCAGCCGCCCAGGCCGGCGAACTCCGTGGCCACCTTCTGCTTCACGGCGTTCACGTCGAGCGCCGCGCGGACCTCCGCGGTCGCGTTCGGCTTGGACAGGACCTGGTAGCTGGCCGTCTTGTTGGGCAGCTTGAACTTGACCGTGCAGGACATCTTGACCGTCGCGTACGGCTCGGCGTCGGCCGCCGTCGTGCACGTCTGCGCGCCGAGCGAGTCGGCGCTCACCTCGACCGAGAGGTTGATGTGCACGACGCTCTTCTCGCCCCCCGCGGGCGAGCCGACCACGCTGGTGGAGACGTCGACCGTCGTCGTGCATGAGCCGACGAAGTCCTTGCAGTCGAGCTTGTCGTTGGTGACCACGGCGCTGGCCTGGACCAGGCCCTCGAACGGCGAGCCGAGCGCGCCGACGGCGGCGTCGAGGTCGGTGTGGAACGTCTTCAGCGCGTCCCCGGCGAGCGGGTCGACCTGGAACTCGGCGCCGTACTTCGGCCCGGCCTGCGGGTCGAGCAGGGCCGGCGCGAAGCTGACGACGCGGTTGGGCTTGGCCGCGGTGACGCGCAGGACGCTCGGCGCGGCGCCGAGCTGGTAGACCTCGGTCCCGTCCGCGAGC
>NZ_JAAGNB010001848.1:0-951 GCF_010550475.1 Amycolatopsis sp. SID8362 | reverse complement strand
CGCCAGCGGTCGAACGCCTCGCGGTTGGCGCGCGCGGTCGCGCCGGAGCCGGCCGCGCCGGCGACGTAGGAGAACGGACCGGGCGCCATGAGCTCGCGGGCCGACGCCTCGAGCTTCGTCGAGTCGGTCGAGCACGGCGGCAGCTGACCACCGAGTCCTTGCAGGTAGAGCTCGTTCTGATAGCTGCCGAAGCGTTCGGTCACAGGTTGCCTCCTCGCGTTCGAGGGGACTGTACTCGCCGGTACTTTCACCCGGCGCCCCGAAGTGACCGACGGGTAACCTGAGCGGGCCCGACGTCGGAAGAGGAGAAGCGATGCGCGCGCACGACGTGGTCCTGTTCGGTGCCACCGGGTTCACCGGCGGGCTGACCGCCGAGTACCTGGCCCGCCACGCGCCCGCCGGCCTGCGCTGGGCACTGGCCGGGCGCAACCGCGGCAAGCTCGAGGCCGTCCGGGCGCGGCTGGCGGCGATCGACGACCGGTTCGCCGACCTGGACCTGCTGATCGCCGACTCCGCGGACCCCGCGTCGCTGAAGGCCGTAGCTGAATCAGCGAAAGTGGTCATCACGACCGTCGGCCCATACCTGGCGCACGGGGAACCGCTGGTGGCGGCGTGCGCCGAGGCGGGCACGGACTACGTCGACCTCACCGGCGAACCCGAGTTCGTCGACCGGATGTACCTGGCGCACGACCGGCGCGCCCGCGAAACCGGGGCCCGGCTGGTGCACGCGTGCGGGTTCGACTCGATCCCGCACGACCTCGGCGTCCGGTACACCGTGCGGCAGCTGCCCGAAGGCGTGCCGCTCAAGATCGACGGTTACGTGCGGGCCGGCGGGATGCCGTCCGGCGGCACGTTCCTCAGCGCGCTGACCATCATGTCCCGGCTGCCGGCCGGGGCGCGGGTCGCGAAGGAGCGGGCGGCAGCCGAGCCGCGGCCCGCCGGCCGGTTCGC
>NZ_JAAGNB010001790.1:0-3520 GCF_010550475.1 Amycolatopsis sp. SID8362 | reverse complement strand
CCGGCTCCGCCAGGGCGCACCGGACGAGGCAGCGGCGCTGGTCGCGGAGGTCTGGCCGCTGCTGGCCCGCGACGTCGAGGCGCTGGGCGAGGCGACGGGCCTGCGCGGGCAGATCGCGGCCGCCCAAGGCGACCTGGAAACGGCGATCCGGCTGCTGCGCGAGGCGGCGGAGATCCAGCGGGGCGCGTCCCTGCACGGGGCGGCGGTATCGACGTCGCTGCGGCTCGGCGACGCGCTCCGACAACGTGGTCATCTGACCGAGGCCATCGAGGCCTACCGCCGCGGCCTCGACTCGGCGGCGGGCACCGAAGGCTGAATTCCCGGACCACTGGGCTCAGTGGTCCGGACCAAAGCCAAAGTTCCTACCAAAGTTGGTGAATTGGTTCAGACCAGTCGCCAACCCGGCCGTTTCCTGCGGTTTCGCCCCGAACGCCGTGATCTTCGCGGGCCACCACTAGTCCGTTCGGCCCATTGACCGGCGCACCACCGGAACCTTTACTCGGACGCGTCCGGCGCAATAACACCAGTTATTCCGGCGGACACACTCCCCACGGTCCCCGGAAAGGTTCCCCATGAGATCCCCACGAGGGCTGGCGGCGATCGCCGGCCTGGCCCTGAGCTTCGCGGTGCCGGTGATCCCGGCCGCCGCCTCCGCACCCCCCGCCGCCACCCCACCCGAGGCGCTCGCCGCGCGAGCCGCCGACCAGGCTGCCCTCAACGGCGCCGACCGGCTCGCCAAGGGCGCCGGGGAGGCCTTCCTCCGCACCGGGGTCACCCCGGGTGGCGGCGGGCTCTACTTCGCCTCCTACCAGCGCACCTACCACGGCCTGCCGGTCGTCGGCGGGGACGCGGTCGTCGTCGCCGACGGGGCCGGGCGCGTCCGCGGCACCGAAGCCGCGAAGACCGCGCCCATCACCGTCGGCACCCAGGCCACGCTGAACGCCGCGCAGGCGGCGAAGATCGCCGCCGCCAAAGTGTCCACAGTGGACAAGACCGACGCGCCGAAGCTGGTCGTGCTGGCCGGTGACGCCCCCAAGCTCGCCTACGAGGTCGTCGTCAGTGGCCGCAACCTCGGCAAGCCCACCCACCTGCACGTCTTCGTCGACAGCGCGACCGGCGCCGTCCTCGACACCCGCGACGACGTCCGCGAGGCGGGCACCGGCAACTCCTACTACGCCGGCACCGTCTCGATCGACACGTCCGGCTCCGGCAGCTCCTACTCGATGACCGACCCGGCCCGCCGCGGCATCGCCTGCGGGCGCGAGGGCGGCTCGATCTTCACCAAGAGCAGCAACAGCTGGGGCAACGGCTCCGGCACCGACCTCGAAACCGGCTGCGTCGACGCGCTCTACAGCGTCCAGACCGAGTGGAAGATGCTCGGCGACTGGCTCGGCCGCAACGGCATCGACGGGGCGGGCGGCGGCTTCCGCGCGAGCGTCGGCCTCAACGACGTCAACGCCTACTGGGACGGTTCGTCCACGCACTTCGGGCACTCTCAGGACAACCGCCGCCAGGCGACCCCGATGGACGTCGTCGGGCACGAGTTCGGGCACGCCATCTTCCAGACCACCCCGGGCGGTGCCGGGTCGGGCAACGAGAACGGCGGGCTCAACGAGTCCACCGGCGACATCTTCGGCGCGCTGACCGAGTACTACGCCAACAACCCGGTCGACACCCCGGACTTCACCGTCGGCGAAGGCGTCAACCTGGTCGGCCAGGGCCCGATCCGCTACATGTACAACCCGGGCCAGATCGGCGACCCGAACTGCTACTCCGCCTCGATCCCGAACACCGAGGTGCACGCCGCCGCGGGGCCGCAGAACCACTGGTTCTACCTGCTTTCCCAGGGCAGCAACGGTTCCGGCGGGCCGACCAGCCCGACGTGCAACAACTCCAGCGTGACCGGCATCGGCATCCAGAAGGCGGGCAAGATCTTCTACAACGGCCTGCTGAAGAAGACGTCCTCCTGGAACCACAAAGCGGCCCGCAAGGCCACGCTGGAAGCAGCGATCGCGCTGTTCCCGGGCAGCTGCACCGAGTTCAACTCCACCAAGGCGGCGTGGGACGCGGTGAGCGTCACGGCCGTCAGCGGTGAGCCGACGTGCAGCGGCCAGCCGCCGGCCGGCAACGACTACTCGCTGACGCTGTCGCCGACGTCGGCGTCCGTCCAACCCGGACAGACGGCGACCACGACCATCACCACCCGGGTCACGGCGGGCAACGCCCAGACCGTCCAGCTGCTGGCCACCGGCCTGCCCGAGGGCGCGAAGGCGACGATCAGCCCGGCGAGCATCCAGTCCGGCGGCACCGCCACGCTGACCATCACCACCTCGGCGACCACGCCGCAGGGCACCAGCCAGGTGACGGTCTCCGGCGACGGCCCCGACGCCGACCACAGCGCGCAGTTCTCGCTGACCGTCGGCACCGGCACCCCGCCGACCGGCTGCGACGGCCTCGCCGAGTGGGACGTGGCGAAGGCGTACGTGCCCAACGACGTCGTCGGCCACAACGGTCACAAGTGGACATCCCTGTGGTACTCGACCGGTGCCGAGCCCGGCGCGCCCACCTCGTGGGCCGTGTGGAGCGACAGCGGCGCCTGCTGATCCCGGCCGCGCGGTGGCGGGCGACTCCCCCGCCACCGCGCGGCCTACCCTGGACGTCCACGGCGGAAAGGCACCTGGGTGAGCGAGAGCGTCGGCGAACGCCTGCGTGAGCTGCGCACCGAACGCGGGCTCACGCAACGCGAGCTCGCCGGACCGCAGTACTCCGCGGCGTACGTGTCGTCGGTCGAGACCGGCGCGCGGACCCCGTCGGGCGACGCGCTGCGGTTCTTCGCCCGGCAGCTCGGCATCGACCCCGACGAGCTGCTCGGCGGCCGGTCCCCGCGCGAGCTGCTCGAACTCGACCTCGAGCTGATCGAGACGGCGGAACGGTTCCTGGCGGGCGACGTCCGCCGCGCGGCACCCCGCATGCAGCGGATCCGCCGCCAGGCCGAGCGCCTGGACCGGCCGCGGCAGGCCGGGATCGCGCTGCTGTGGCTGGCCGGCTACTCGACGGGCGACGTCCGCACGAAGTACGTCGCGGAGGCCGAAACGGCGTTGTCGGGCGAGCCGCCGCCGGTGCGGGCGATGGTCGTCCCGCTGCGCGCGGCCGTGCTGTCCGGCTGGGGCGAGGCGCAGTATTCCTTGCACCTGCTGGAAACCTGCCACGCGGAGCTGCTGCGCGACGGCTACCCGCAGCCGTCGATGCTGCTGACGCTGCGGGCCTGTCTGGCCGAGCGGCACCTGCGCCAGGGCGACCTGGAGCGGGCGTCGGAGTACGCGGATTCGGCGCTGCGGCTCACCCGGGGCGGCCCCGCGGTGCTGGCCGAGCTGACCCGCAGCCACGTCGAGGTGTGCCGCAGCCACCTGGCGGCCGACCGGTTCGCCGACGCGGCCGCGTCCGTCGCCGCGGCCTACGACCTCATGCAGGAACGGGCGCTGCACCCGGCGATGGCGCACTGCCTGCTGGCCAGGGCCCG
>NZ_JAAGNB010001743.1:0-1707 GCF_010550475.1 Amycolatopsis sp. SID8362 | reverse complement strand
GACGCGGCACGTCGGTGCCGGGGAGCTTGGCGACGGCGGCCGCGGCGAGCTCCGCGATGCGGTCCCGCACCGGCTCCGGCAGGGCCGGCCAGGTGGCGGGTTCGGGCCGGTCAGCGGGCTCTTCAGCCGGCTCCGGGCGCGACGCGACACCCGAGGGACCATCAGGGTCCCCGGGCGGCTCCGGCACGAGCGGCTGCGGGTGCATTGGTCCAGGGTAGGCCCCGCCCCCGCATCCCGCGCCGCGCGGGACACGGACCGGCGGCGCGCGGAAACTGTCGGTGGTCGCCCCTACAGTCCCGACCATGCGTTCGATCCAGGCACAACTCGCGTTCGACGAGCTCGGAACCCCGTTGCGGGAAACGACTTTCGTGGTTTTCGACCTGGAAACCACGGGAGCCGGGCCGGGCGCGTCCGAAATCACCGAGATCGGCGCGGTGAAGGTGCGCGCGGGCGAGGTGCTGGGCGAGTTCGCGACCCTGGTGAACCCGGGCAAGACCATCCCGCCCCAGATCGTCTCGCTGACGGGCATCACCCAGCTGATGGTGTACGACGCGCCGCCGATCGAGGAGGTGCTGCCGGCGTTCCTGGAGTTCATCGGCGGGTCGGTGCTGGTGGCGCACAACTCCGGGTTCGACACCTCGCACATGCGCGCCGCCTGCGAGGCACACGGGTACGCGTGGCCGAAGCTGACGGTGGTGTGCACGGCGCGGCTGGCCCGGCGCGTCGTACCGCGCGACGAGGTCGGGCGCTACAACCTGATGGCGCTGGCGCTGCTGTTCGGCGCGCGGACCCGGCCGACGCACCGCGCCCTCGACGACGCGCGCGCCACCGTCGACGTCCTGCACGGCCTGCTGGAGCGCGTCGGGAACCTGGGCGTCCACTCGCTCGAGGAGCTGATGGGCTACCTGCCGGAGGTGACGGTCGCCCAGCGGGCGAAGCGGCACCTGGCGGCGGACCTGCCCGCGGCGCCGGGCGTCTACCTGTTCAAGGGCCCCAAGGAAGAGGTCCTGTACGTCGGCACGGCGAAGGACCTGCGGCGGCGGGTGCGCACGTACTTCACGGGTTCGGAGAACCGCAGCCGGATCCGGGAGATGGTGGCGCTGGCCGAGCGCGTCGACCACGTCGTGTGCGCGCACGCGCTGGAGGCGGAGGTGCGGGAGCTGCGGCTGATCGCGGCGCACCGGCCCGCGTACAACCGCCGGTCGAAGAACCGCCACCAGGGCTGGTGGATCGGGCTCACGGAGGAGGCGTTCCCGCGTCTGTCCGTGGTCCGCCTGCCGCGGCCGGGGGTGCTGGGCCCGTTCCGCAACCAGGCGGACGCCAAGGCGACGGCGGACACCCTGGCCGGCGCGTCGGGCCTGCGGACGTGCACGCAGCGGATCTCGCCCCGCTCGCCGAACGGCACCCCGTGCGTCCTGGCGGAGCTGGGCCGCTGCGGCGCGCCGTGCGCGGGACGGCAGAGCGTCGAGGCGTACGAGCCGCTGGTCGAGTCGGTGTCGGGCCTGATCGCGGGCCTGGACGGCCGCCCCCTCCACACGGCGGCGGCCCACGTCGAGCACCTGGCGGCCGGCGAGCACTACGAACAGGCGGCCCGCCACCGCGACGAGCTGGCGGCCCTGATCCGCGCGCTCGGAAAGGCCCACCGCCAGGGCGCGCTGGCCTCGATCGGCGAGCTGATCGCGGCAAGCCCGGACGGCGCGGGCGGCT
>NZ_JAAGNB010001688.1:0-1408 GCF_010550475.1 Amycolatopsis sp. SID8362 | reverse complement strand
GCTCGCCGCGGCGGCCCGGAACGCGGCCGGCCCGGTCGTGCTCGACCGCCCCGACGGCGCCGCGATCGTCCTGCGCAAAGGCGTCCCCGGCGACGCCGACGCGGTCGCCGACCTGCACCGCCGTTGTTCGATGGCGACACTCTTCCGGCGCTACCACTCGGGCGTGCGGACGGTCCCGCGCCGCTGGCTGCACCGGTTGCTCGTGCCCCCGCGCGGAACCAGCGTGCTGGCGGTCTTCGGCCGCGAGGTGATCGGCCTGGCGCAGCTCATCCCGAACGCTTCGGGCACAGCCGAGATCTCCCTGCTGGTGGAGGACGACTGGCAGCGGCAGGGCATCGGCACGGCCCTGCTGGCCCGGCTCGCCGTCCTCGCGGAAGCCCAGGGGATCACGGAGCTGACGGCGGACTCCCTCACCGGCGACGACGTCCTGCCCCGCACGGCGGCCCGGGCCGGCCTGCGGACGGAACGCGCCGTCGAGGACGGCGCCAAGCTCCGGCTGTTCCTGCCCGCCTAACGCTTCCAGAACCAGTCTTTTTCCCGCGCTTCGCGCAGGGCGGACTTCTTGCGCTCGGCGGTGAGCCGGTCGAGGTAGAGGACGCCGTCGAGGTGATCGGTCTCGTGCTGGAGGCACTGGGCCAGCACGTCTTCGCCTTCGACCTCGATGGGCTCGTTGTGGACGTCGACGCCCCGGACCTTCGCGTGCTTGGCGCGCCGGGTGGGGAACCACAGCTCCGGCACGGACAGGCAGCCCTCGCTGATTTCGTGCGTCTCTTCGGACAGCTCGACGATCTCGGGGTTGATGACGTACCCGGTCAGCCCGGCGACGTCGTAGCTGAACACCCGCAGCCCGACGCCGATCTGCGGGGCGGCGAGCCCCGCCCGCCCGGCGGGCTTGACCGAGTCGACCAGGTCCCGCACGAGCGCCGCGAGCTTCTCGTCGAACACGGTGACCGGGTCGCAGACGGACTTGAGGATCGGGTCGCCGAAATAGCGCAGTTCGCGCATCGCCATGAGCAGAACATCCTTCGTGCGGTGTCGGACTGGCAGCTTAGGCCCGGAGGCGCAGACCCGAGGGCGTGGCCCGGAAACCCGCTTCCCGCAGCACTTCCGCCAGCTCCGACGTCAGCGCCTGCTCGCCGTCCGCGCGCTGGACGGCCAGCTGACCCAGCCAGCCCTCGCGCACCGCGGCCGACAGCGCTTGGGCCGCGTCCGACAAGGGCTGGCGTTCCTCCGTGAAACTGAGCAGTGACCGGCCTCCTCGCTCGACGTACAGGGCCGGGACCCCGTCCACCAGTACCGCCAGCGCCCCGGCTTTGCGCGCCGGACGGTGTTTCGTGTCGCCCGTGGCCGCCGGCCAGGGGAGGGCGGCGCCGTACGGCTGGGCCGGGTCCGCCGCGGCCAGGACCAC
>NZ_JAAGNB010001631.1:0-2219 GCF_010550475.1 Amycolatopsis sp. SID8362 | reverse complement strand
GCGCCCGGCGAGCGCGGGTCGCGTTGCTGGCCCGTGGGGAACGCGGGCTGGAGGCCGCGGCCGCCGACGTCGAACGCGGCGGCGGGACCGCGTTGGCGATCCCCACCGACGTCGCCGACTTCGATCAGGTCGACGCCGCCGCCGAGCGCGCCGAGAAGGAGCTGGGGCCGATCGACGTCTGGGTCAACGTCGCCTTCACCTCGGTCTTCGCCCCCTTCGGCGAGATCGGGCCGGACGAGTTCCGCCGCGTCACCGAGGTCAGCTACCTCGGCTACGTCCACGGCACGATGGCCGCGCTGAACCGCATGAAGCCGCGTGACCACGGCACGGTGGTGCAGGTCGGCTCCGCGCTGGCGTACCGCGGGATCCCGCTGCAGAGCGCGTATTGCGGCGCCAAGCACGCCATCCAGGGCTTCAACGAATCGCTGCGCTGCGAACTCCTTCACGAAGGCAGCCACGTCCGGACGACCATGGTGCAACTGCCCGCCGTCAACACCCCGCAGTTCTCGTGGGTGCTTTCGCGGCTGCCGCACCACGCGCAGCCGGTGCCGCCGATCTACCAGCCCGAGGTCGCCGCCCGCGCCGTGCTGCACGCCGCCGATCACCCGCGCCGGCGCGAATACTGGGTCGGCGGCAGCACCGCCGGCACGCTCGTCGCGAACGCCGTCGCACCCGGTCTCCTCGACCGCTACCTCGCCAAGACGGGTTTCGGATCTCAGCAGACCGGCGCACCCAGGCCCGCCGGTCAGCCCGCGAACCTCTGGGCGCCGGCCGACCGCGAAACGGACTTCGGCGCGCACGGCGAGTTCGACGCGAAAGCCACTCCGCGCAGCTTCCAGCTTTGGGCGAGCCGGCACCACGGTTTCCTCGCGGCCGGCGGCGGCGCACTGGCCGCGACGGCGCTGGCCCTCTGGCGGCGGGCGCGCTCGTGACCGGCTTCGCCCCGCAGGTCCTGCGCGAGTACGCCCTGCTGGCCGACGGCGAGCGCGGCGCGCTGTGCGGCCCGCGCGGGGACGTCTGCTGGCTGTGCGCGCCCGGGTGGTCCGACAGCGCCGTGCTGTCGTCGCTGATCGGCGGCACCGGCAGCTACACCGTCAGCCCGGTGGACACCTACGTCTGGGGCGGGTACTACGAGCCCGGCAGCCTGATCTGGCGCAACCGCTGGGTGACGACGTCGACCACGGTGGAATGCCGCGAAGCCTTGGCCCGCCCCGCGGACCCGCACCGGCTCGTCCTGCTGCGCCGCGTCGAAGCCGTCGAGCGGGACGTCCGGGTCCACGTCCGGCTCGACCTGGCCGACGGCTTCGGCCGCCGGTCGTTGCGGGAGCTGCGCCGCCACGACGACGGGACGTGGACCGGCCGCACCGGCGACCTGCGGGTGCGGTGGACCGGCGCCGTCGGGGACGGGCTGGAGTTCGACCTGGCCGTGCCGTCCGGCGGGCACCACGACCTGGTCCTGGAGATCTCGTCACGGCGGCTGCCGGATCCGGTCGGGGCCGACCGGCTCTGGGAAGCCACCGAACACGCCTGGGACACCGACGTTCCCCGGTTCGAGAACAGCATCGCGCCCCGGGACACGCGGCACGCCTACGCGGTGCTGCGCGGCCTGACCACCGGCACCGGCGGCATGGTCGCCGCGGCCACGCTCGGGCTGCCGGAACGCGCCGAAGCCGGCCGCAACTACGACTACCGGTACGTCTGGCTGCGCGACCAGTGCTACGCCGGCCTCGCCGCCGCCGTCGGCGAACCCCATCCCCTGCTCGACGACGCCCTGCGGTTCACCACCGCCCGCGTCCTCGACCACGGCGACCGGCTGCTGCCCGCCTACCGCCCCGACGGCACCCCGCCACCCGGCGAAACGCGGCTGGACCTGCCCGGCTACCCCGGCGGCGCCGACATCGTGGGCAACCACGTCAACAGCCAGTTCCAGCTCGACGCCCTCGGCGAGCTGCTGCAGCTGCACGCGGCCGCGGCCCGCCACGGCCGCCTGGACGCCGACGACCGGCTCGCCACCGACGTCGTCCTCGGGCTGATCACCGAGCACTGGGACGCGCCGGAGGCGGGGATCTGGGAGCTGCAGGACGAGTGGTGGACGCACTCGCGGCTCGCGTGCGTCGCGGGCCTGCGCGCGCTGGCCCGCGAGGTACCCGCCCACCGCGGCGCCGAGCTGTCCGGGCTCGCCGACAAGCTGCTCGCCGAAACCACCGCGCGCTGCCTGG
>NZ_JAAGNB010001583.1:0-997 GCF_010550475.1 Amycolatopsis sp. SID8362 | reverse complement strand
CCTGGCCGAGCTGGGCCGCCGCCGCGGCCGCGACGAATGGATCGCCGCCGGGCAGTTCTGGGCGCAGTACGAGGAGGTCACGCAGCTGCAGGGCGCGGGCGGCAACGCGCTCGGCGTCGCGAGCGCGCCCGCGCTGGACGCCGCCGAGCTGGTCACCTCCGCGCTGCTCGCCCTCGAGGACGACGACGAGCTGCGCGAACGCGAGCGCACCCGCGTGCGGCACCTGTTCGTCGACGACGCCCACCACCTCGACCCGCTGCAGACCAGCCTGGTCCGGATGATCGGGCACACCGCGGCCGAGTTCGTCGTGGCCGGCGACCCGGACCAGAACGTGTTCTCCTTCCGCGGCGCGGACGCGAGCCTGTTCGCCGACGCCGACCCGGACGGCAGCCGGACCGTCACGCTCACGACGTCGCACCGGCTGGCCCCGGCCGTGCGCCTGGCGGTGGCGAAGATCGGCGCGACGCTGCCGGGCGCGTCACCGCACCGCAAGATCGTCCCGCCGAAGGGTGCCACCGGCGGGAACGTGCGCGTCCGCGTGATGCCGACCCCCGCCGCCGAGGCGAGCTGGATCGCCGACCAGCTGCGCCGCGCGCACCTCGTCGACGGCGTGCCGTGGTCGGAGATCGCGGTGCTCGTCCGGTCGCCGGCCCGGACTTTCCTGGTGCTGCAACGGGCGTTGCGCGCCGCCGGCGTCCCGATCGGGTCGGCGACGGAGGAGCTGCCGCTGGCGAAGCAGCCCGCGGTGCGGCCGCTGCTGGCCGTGCTGAAGCTCGCGCCCGCGCCCGAACTCCTCGACGTCGACCTCGCGGAAATGCTGCTGTCGTCGGCACTCGGCGGCGCGGACCCGCTGGCGCTGCGGCGGTTGCGGCGGGGTCTGCGGCGGCTCGAACTGGCCGGCGGCGGGCAGCGTTCGAGCGACGAACTGCTCGTGGAAGCGTTGCGGGGCGGGGACATCCTCGCCGGGCTGGCCGACGCCGAAGCCGAGCCGGTGCGG